>BBFD01000095.1 GCA_001313065.1 Silvimonas sp. JCM 19000 | reverse complement strand
CGCACCGCGCGTGCCGCCGCAACGTCCGCAAGTGCAGCGCAACACACCCGCGCCTGCACCAGCCGTACAGCGCAGCAGTGATGACACCGAGGTCGCCTCCAGCTTGCTCGACCCGGCCCTCGACTTTGTGGCCGAAGTGCATGCGGGCATCGATATTCCTGCTGATGAAATCCCGCCATTCCCTGGCGCCAAGCGCGTGCAAGTCATCGGCCAGGGCGACGATGGTCGTTGGCAAATTGTGTATGGCAATACCAACGCCGCCTTCAACGAGCTGCGCGTCGGCCTGCAATTGGCCGATCGTCAGGGGCCGCTGACGCAAGAACAACTGAATGGCTTCTGTATGGCCGTGCAGCAGTTTGCCGATGGCCATGAAGCGGTAGTGACCTTTCCGCAGCGGTCGGCCAAGCTGGCTGCAGCGGCCGATCTGGATGAATTCTGTGCTTCGGTCGATGTGTTGATCGGCCTGAATGTACTGGCGCAAGACAAGCCGTTCCCGCTGGAGCGCGTGCGTTTGCTGGCGGAACAAGCGCGCATGGTGCGCACGCCGGATGGCACGTTCCATTACAAGAGCGATTCCGGCAAAACGCTGTTTGTGCTGGCCAATCAGGATCAAACCCCGTTCGGCAATACCTCGCCCGCCTTGACGCTGCTGTTTGATGTGCCGCGTGTGGCCGGCGGCCTCGAAGTCTTTGAATATCTGTGCGACTTTGCGCTGCATCTGTCGCAAAGCCTGGGCGGCAATCTGGTGGACGATAACGGCAAGCCGCTGACCGAAAGCAGTCTCGGTAATATCCATCGCCAACTGGGCGGCATTTATGCGCGCATGGACGACCGCGGCATTGTGCCGGGCTCAATGGCCGCACTGCGTCTGTTTGCATAACGGCGGGCGGCTGCGCCGCTACACAACAATAAACGACCCGAACCTGCGCTTGCCGGTTCGGGTTTTTCATTTTTTCCTTGTTACTGGACTGTATGTAATGAGCGATCTCGACTTACAAAACACGGCCGCGCAGCTGCGCGAAACACTGCATAAATACGGCTATCAGTATTACGTGCTGGATGATCCGACGGTGCCCGACGCCGAATACGATCGGATTTTTTTTCGGGAGTTGCAAGCGCTGGAACTGGCGCACCCCGAATTGATTACGCCCGATTCGCCCACCCAGCGCGTGGGCGGCGCACCGCTGCCGTCGCTGAAACCGGTGACGCATCGGGTGCCCATGTTGTCGCTCAATAACGCGTTTGAAGAAGAAGACGCGCTCGCCTTTGACAAGCGCGTGCGCGAAGCGCTGGGCGTGGCTGAAGTGGCCTATGACGTCGGCCCCAAGTTCGATGGCATGGCCATGAGCCTGACTTACGAGAACGGCGTGCTGGTGCAAGGTGCAACGCGCGGCGATGGCGCCACCGGCGAGGACGTTACCCCCAATGTACGCACCATCCAGGCCATTCCGCTCAAATTGCGCGGCACCAATCTGCCCACGCTGCTGGAAGTGCGTGGCGAAGTATTGATGTTCAAAAAAAGACTTTATTCGCCTGAATGAAGAACAAGTCGCCAAAGGCGACAAAACCTTCGCCAACCCGCGCAATGCCGCAGCCGGGGCCACGCGCTTGCTGGATTCGCGCATCACCGCCTCGCGCCGGCTTAATTTCTTTGCCTATGGCATTGCCACCTGTGAAGGCGCTACGCCGCCGAGCACGCAGTCGGGCGTGATGGAATGGCTGGGTCAGCTGGGCTTGCCGATTTGCCAGGAACGCGCCGTGGTGAAAGGCGGTGCAGGCTGGTCGAGTACTACCAGCATATCGGCGCGGTGCGGCCCAGCTTGCCGTATGAGATTGATGGCGTGGTGTACAAGGTCAACCCGTTTGCGCAGCAAGAAGAACTGGCTTTGTCTCGCGTGCGCCGCGCTGGGCCATCGCGCATAAATTCCCGGCGCAAGAAGCACTGACCCTCGTCGACGCCATCGACGTCCAGGTCGGGCGAACTGGCGCGATTACGCCGGTGGCGCGCTTGCAGCCGGTGTTTGTCGGTGGCGTCACCGTCACCAATGCCACTTTGCATAACGAAGACGAAGTACGGCGCAAGGATGTGCGGGTGGGCGATACCGTCATCGTGCGGCGTGCAGGCGATGTAATCCCCGAAGTGGTAGGCGTGGTGCTGGAAAAAAAACGCCCGATGCGTGATGTGCCGGGTGGCGATCTGTTTAGTCAGGCGCAGGAACCGCTGCAGCCCGCGTATCGCTTGCCCACCCAGTGTCCGGTCTGCGGCTCGCATGTGGTGCGTGAAGAAGGCGAAGCGTCGCGCGTTGTTCGGGCGGCCTGGCTTGCCCGGCGCAACGCAAGCAAGCCATCGCGCATTTTGCCGGGCGGCGCGCCATGGATATCGACGGTCTGGGCGAGCGCTATATCGATAATCTGGTCGATCTGGAATACGTACATGGTGTGGCCGATCTGTACCGGCTGACGCTGGCGGATTTTGTCGAAATGAAACGGCGTGCAGACGAGCGTGATCAGAGCGCGCCGGCCACCGCCGCAACGGGCAAAGAGAGCCCGACCAAATGGGCCGAGAACCTGCTCGATGCCATCGCCGCCAGCAAACAGCCGCCATTGGGACGCATGTTATTTGCGCTGGGCATCCGCCACGTTGGCGAATCCACCGGCAAAACGCTGGCGGACTGGCTGGGTACGCTGGAATTCGTCCGCCATGCGCCTGCGCCGTTGTTGCGCGTGTTGCCGGATATCGGTGGCACCGTCGCTGACGCAATTGCCGATTTCTTTGCCGAAGAACGTAATCAGCAGGCATTGCAAGCGCTGCTGGACGCGGGCGTGGCGCCCACCGGCCAGCACGCACCCCATCCTGAATTACGCGACAAGCTGGAAACCGCTGAGCTGTATGCAGCGCTGGGTGTGCCCAAGCTCACAGCGGTGCGCAGCAAACAACTGGCCAGCAGCGTGCCTGATCTGGCGGCGCTGGCTGCGGTCGATGCCGATGAGCTGACCGTGTTGCCAGCTGATGTGCGGGCGGCGCTCAAGCTCTGGTTGGCAGAGCCGGGGCATCAACAACAATTGCTGGCTCTGGCCGAGATCCGTGCGCGTTTGCTGGCCGCTTTGCCCGCAACCAGCGCACTGGCGGTCGGCCCGCTGAGCGGCAAGACGCTGGTACTGACGGGCACACTGCCCACGCTGGGGCGTGATCAGGCGAAAGAACTGATCGAAAAAGCCGGCGGCAAAGTCTCGGGCAGCGTGTCAAAAAAAGACCGATGTGGTGGTGGCGGGGGCCGAGGCGGGCTCCAAGCTGACGAAAGCGGAAGAGCTGGGCATTACCATCTGGACGAAGCCGCTTTACTTGTAGCCGTGAGCAGCATTACTACATAAATATTTTTTTCTGTCTACCTGTTGTCAAATGCTTATGGCCTGTGTAATTATCGGTGCATTCATGCAGCGACGTTCATTTTATTGAACTCAGGCCGGAGAACGAAAACCCGCTTGACGTCGTTGTTTAACTCATTGAACATGCCGCAATGCGCAAAACCGATGCCATCCGCCTGTTTGGAAGCCAGTCCCGTCTTGCCGACGCCTTGGGAGTCGGTCGTTCTGCCGTTTCGCAATGGCCGGACGAGTTGCTGCAAAGACAGACGGATCAGGTGACGGGCGCGGCAATGCGCTTGGGCTTGCTGGATTCAGGTCAATACGTTAAGGGGTTTGGAATGCAAAAAATTCGCAAGGCAGTCTTTCCTGTCGCTGGTATGGGCACCCGCTTTCTGCCCGCCACCAAGGCAAGCCCGAAAGAAATGATGTCGATTGTCGACAAGCCGCTGATCCAGTACGCCGTGGAAGAAGCGCTGGACGCCGGTGTGACCGAAATGATCTTTATCACGGGCCGCAACAAGCGCTCGATCGAAGATCACTTTGACAAGGCCTATGAGCTGGAAAGCGAACTGGCCGCCAAGAACAAGCAAAAGCTGCTGGATATCGTGCGCAATGTGCTGCCCAAGGGCGTGACTTGCGTGTACATCCGCCAGCCCGAAGCGTTGGGCCTGGGTCACGCCGTGCTGTGCGCCAAACCAGCCGTGGGTGACGAGCCGTTTGCCGTCATCCTGGCAGATGACTTGATTGATGGTGCCACCTCCGAACTCAAGCTGATGGTCGATCTGTTCGACGATACGCATTGTTCGGTGCTGGGCGTGGAACAGGTGCCGCACGAAGACACCGGTTCTTACGGGATTGTTGAAATCAATAACAGCGCGCCTAACCGCCTGAAAATCAACAACATCATTGAGAAACCCAAGCCAGAAGAAGCGCCGTCCAATCTGGCTGTGGTTGGCCGTTATATTCTGACGCCGCGTATTTTCCATCATCTGCAACATGTGCAACCGGGCAAAGGCGGCGAAATCCAGCTTACCGATGGCATTTTTGCGCTGATGCAAGAACAGCATATTCTGGCGCATCGCCTTAAAGGCACGCGTTACGATTGCGGCAGCAAATTCGGCTTTTTTGAAAGCCACTTATGAACTGGGTTTGAAACACCCGGAAGTGGGCGCGGAATTTGCGGAATATCTGCGTATGCGTGGCCAGATTGATTCGCTGGCTGCTTAAAAAAGTAGAAGGCCGCAGCGTTTGCGGCGCTGATTACAATAAATGAGGCGACATCTCTGGTGTCGCCTCATTTTCTTTTTTTTAAGATGGCGGCGTATGAGCCGATAAAGATAATACATTCCGGGCGATTGCCGCCTGGCTCTGCAGGAGAAGTCCATGCTCGCCATCATCGGCGGAACCGGCGCTGGCCAATTGGCCGATTTGCAGAACACGCGCCGTCAGGTAATTCGTACTCCTTATGGCGAGCCTTCGGGCGCGCTGACCTTTGGCGTGATTGCCGGCCATGATGTGGCGTTTATTGCACGGCATGGTTATGGCCATACCTTGCCGCCGCATCAGATCAACTATCGCGCCAATATCTGGGCGCTGGCCCAGCAAAAGCCCGACGCGTGATCGCCATCGCCTCTGTGGGCGGTATTCGGGCAGATCTGGCGCCCGGTACTCTGGTGATTCCGGATCAGATCATTGATTACAGCTACGGCCGCCATCAGACCTATTTTGAAAGCGGGCACCGGCCGGTGACGCATATTGATTTTACCGAGCCGTATGACCGCGCCTTGCGCCAGCAATTGCTGAGCGCGGCGCACGCCGAAACCATTCCTTTGATAGACGGCGGCACCTATGCCTGCACGCAGGGGCCGCGCCTGGAAACCATGGCCGAGATACGGCGCATAGAGCGTGATGGTGGCGATATGGTCGGTATGACTGGTATGCCCGAAGCCGCGCTGGCGCGTGAGCTGGGCCTGCGCTATGCCACGCTGGCCGTGGTCAGCAATTGGGCGGCGGGCAAGGGCGACAGCGACCATAACGTCACGTTCGATCTGGCTGGCGATGCTTCCAGGGCGCTTTGCGGCAAATCACCCGCATTCTGGGGCAGTTGGCCCGCGCCTGATTGCCGCTGCATAAGGAAAACCGAAATGAAAGTCGTGATTCTGGCGGGTGGTCTGGGTACGCGTTTAGGCGAAGAAACTGATTTGCGCCCCAAGCCCATGGTGGAAATTGGCGGGCGGCCGATTCTTTGGCACATCATGAAAAGCTATTCCAATTATGGCTTTCATGAATTCGTGATCCTGCTTGGCTACAAAGGCAATCAGATCAAGGAATTTTTTTGCCAATTACTTTTTATATCAGGGCGATGTCACCATCGACCTGACCGATAACCAGATTACCGTACACCGCAATCAATCCGAGCCGTGGAAAGTGACTTTGCTCGAAACCGGTCGCGATACCATGACCGGCGGCCGCATATTGCGTGCGCGCGATTATCTGGGTGACGAAGACTTTATGCTGACTTATGGCGATGGCGTTTCAGATATCGATCTGGACGCATTGCTGGCACAGCACCAGGCTAATCCGCAGACGCTGGTGACCATGAGCACGGTGCAGCCTGAAGCGCGCTTTGGCATTGTGGGTTCGGACGACGCGGCATGATCCGCGAATTCCGCGAAAAAAAACCGGCGGGAGATCTGGGCTGGATTAACGCCGGTTTTATGGTGTGCCGCCCAGGTGTGTTTGATTACATCGAAGGCGACAGCACCGTGTTTGAAGCCGCGCCGCTGGAAACGCTGGCCACCAGCGGCCATTTGATGGCGTATCGGCATACCGGCTTCTGGAAATGCATGGATACGCTGCGCGATAAATTGCAGCTGAATCAGCTCTGGGCCGAGAAGCAAGCGCCCTGGAAAACCTGGGAATAACCGCGTTGTTTAATGACATTTATCGCGGCCGGTCGGTATTGGTGACTGGCGATACGGGCTTTAAAGGTTCGTGGCTGGCTTTATGGTTGCAACAGGCGGGCGCGCAAGTGCACGGCTACAGCTTGCCAGCGGAGCCCGACCACGCGCACAGCCACGTGCTGGGCCTGGGCCATGCGCAAACGCTGGCGGATATCCGCGATGTGGAAGCGCTGCGCCACGCCATGGCCACCGCCGCGCCGGAAATCGTGTTCCATCTGGCGGCGCAACCGCTGGTGCTGACTTCGTATCAAGACCCGTTGTCCACCTGGCAAATCAATGTGCAAGGCACGGCCAATGTGCTGGAGATTGCGCGCCATTTGCCTTCGGTGCGCGCCGTGGTCGTGATCACCACCGACAAGTGCTATGAGAATCGGGAATGGCCGTGGGGCTATCGCGAGATCGACGCTTTGGGCGGGCATGATCCGTATAGCGCCTCCAAAGCCGCCGCCGAACTGGTGGCCGCGTCTTATCGCGCCAGCTTTGCCGTGCGGCCGGGTATGCCGCCGCTGTATATCGCTACCGCGCGCGCAGGCAATGTGATCGGCGGCGGCGATTGGGCGCAATACCGTTTGATACCGGATATCGCGCGCGCCGCAGCCAGTGGCGAGGCCGTCGAAATCCGCAATCCGCTGGCCATCCGCCCGTGGCAACACGTGCTGGAATCGCTGAGCGCCTATCTGCTGATCGGCCAGCATTTGCTACAAGAAAACAGCGCGGTGGCTTCGGCGTGGAATGTCGGGCCGTCGGATGACGATATCGCCGCAGTGCAGGATGTGCTGACGCAAATGCAAAGCCACTGGCCGCAAGTGCAATGGCGCAAGATCGGCGCAGAGGCGCACGAGACCAACGCCTTGCGCCTGGATTCTTCGCGCCTGCGCCAGGGCCTGGGCTGGAAACCGGTGTGGACGTTGGCGCAAACGCTGGCGCATACCGCGCAGTGGTATCAGGCCTGGCAGCAAGGCCAGGTGTTGTCGGCGCTGCAATTGCAAACCTATCTCGACGATGCGCGCGCGGCGGGCATCGAGTGGGCGCAGTAAGCCATGCTGATTACGCCGTTGCCGATTGCCGGGGCAGTGCTGCTGACCACCGAGCGCCGTGGCGATACGCGTGGCAGTTTCGGCCGCTGGTATGGCGAAGACGAACTGGGCGACTGGCTGGGTGGCCAGCATATCGTGCAGATCAACCATTCCTTCAGCGCGCGCCAGGGCACGGTGCGTGGCCTGCATTTTCAGCATGCGCCGCAAGCCGAACTCAAAATCGTGCGTTGCCTCAGCGGCCAGGTATGGGATGTGTTTCTCGACCTGCGCCGTGGATCGCCTACCTTTATGCAATGGCACGCCGAATTGCTGGATGGCCAGCATGATCGGGCCTTGCTGATTCCGCCCGGATGCGCACACGGTTTTCAGACGCAATCCGATGCCGTGCAGATGCTGTATCTGCACACTGCTTTTTATACGCCCGAGCTGGAAGGCGCGGTGCGCTACGACGACCCGCGTGCGGCCATTGCTTGGCCGCTGCCCATTACCGAATTGTCGGCCCGCGACCAGGCCAACCCTTTGCTATCGCCGGATTTTGACGGAATCACATTATGAAATGCCGCCATTGCGCTCACGAACTTGAGCTGGATCTGGTTGATCTGGGCTTCTCGCCGCCCTCCAACGCCTATCTGACGCAGGCGCAATTGTCCGAGCCTGAAATCCACTATCCATTGCGCGTCAAGGTGTGCCAGCACTGCTGGCTGGTGCAGACCGAAGACTTTGCCCGCCACGATTTATTGTTCAGCTCCGATTACGCGTATTTTTTTTCATCGACCAGCAGCAGCTGGCTGGCGCATGCCGATGCCTATGTGGCCAAAATGGTGGAACGCCTCGGGCTGACCACGCAGTCGCATGTGGTGGAAGTGGCCGCCAATGATGGCTATCTGCTGCGCTATGTGCAGGCGCGCGGGATTCCCTGTCTGGGCGTGGAGCCTACCGCCAGCACAGCTGCCGCCGCGCGCAAACTGGGCCTGAATATCGAAGAAGTGTTTTTTTTGGCAGCGAAACCGCGCGCCGCTTGCGCGAACAATACGGCGCGGCTGATCTCATGGTGTCCAACAACGTGTTGGCGCACGTGCCCGATATCAACGACTTTGTGCAGGGCTTCAAGATCTTGCTGGCCGAGCACGGCACCTGGACGATTGAATTTCCGCATCTGTTTAATCTGTTGCGCCATTCGCAATTCGACACGATTTATCACGAGCATTTTTTCGTATCTGTCTTTGCTGGCGGTGGAACACGTCTTGGGTGCGGCCGGTTTGCGCGCCTATGACGTCGAAGCCTTGCCCACGCACGGCGGCAGTCTGCGCATTTACGCCTGCCACGCCCATGCCGCATTTGCCGAGACCGAAGCGCTGATCGCCATGCGCGCCGAAGAAGAAGAGGCGGGCCTGAATACCGCCGCGGCCTACGCGGATTTTCAGGCGCATGTAAAACGCGTGCGGACCGATTTTGTGCAGTTTCTACTGGATTGCCAGCGCGAAGGCCGCACCGTCGCCGCTTATGGCGCAGCCGCCAAAGGCAATACGCTGCTTAATTACGCCGGCGTAAATAAGGAATGGCTGCCGCTGGTGGCCGATGCCGCCGCGTCCAAACAAGGCAAGTTTTTTGCCGGGCAGCCATATTCCGATTGTCTCGCCCGAGGCCTTGCTGGCGACCAAGCCCGATACCGTCATCATCCTGCCGTGGAATCTGCAGGCCGAGGTGATGCAGCAACTGGCCATCATCCGCGAATGGGGTGGGCGCTTTGTGGTGGCTATTCCGGAGGTGCGCGTGCTATGAGCCAGGATCGCATTCTGTATACCAAGCCGTCGATCACCGAGCTGGAAGTGCAATACGCCACCGACGCCGCCGCCCATGGCTGGGGCGAGCATTGCTATGACTATCTCAACCGTTTTGAGCGCGAGTTCGCCGCGTGCATGGGCGTGCCGCATGCGCTTGCCACCTCCAGTTGCACCGGCGCCATGCATATGGGGTTGGCCGCGCTGGATATAGGTGCGGGTGACGAGGTGATTCTGGCCGACACCAACTGGATTGCCACGGTTGCGCCCATCGTCCACGTCGGCGCCACGCCGGTGTTTGTCGATGTGCTGGCCGATAGCTGGTGTATCGACCCGCAAGCCGTGCGCGCCGCCATTACCCCGCGCACCAAAGCGATTGTGGCAACGCATCTGTACGGCAATCTGTGCGCGCTGGATGAGCTGGCGGCGCTGGCCGAACAGCATGGCCTGGCGCTGATCGAAGATGCGGCCGAAGCCATCGGCTCGGTTTATCACGGTCGCCGCGCCGGGGCCAGCGCGCGCTTTGGCGTGTTCTCGTTTCATGGCACCAAAACCATGACCACGGGCGAGGGCGGCATGTTTGTCACGTCCGATTCCGACCTGTACGAGCGCGTGCTGACGCTGAGCAACCACGGCCGCAAACGCGGCGAGACCAAACAATTCTGGCCGTCCGAAGTCGGCTTTAAATACAAGATGTCCAACCTGCAAGCCGCCTTGGGCTGCGCCCAACTCAGTCGCATCGACGAGTTGGTGCGACGCAAGCGCGAGGTATTCCAGCATTACCAGCAACGGCTGCAGCCGTATGTGGACAAAGGCGTGCTGGCAATCAACCCCGAGGCCGCCGACACGCAAAACGGCTACTGGATGCCGACGGTGGTGTTTGCCAGCGCCACCGGCATTACGCGCGAACGTTTGCAACAGGCGTTTAAAACCGAAGACATCGATGCGCGCGTCTTTTTTTTAGCCCGCTATCCAGCACGCCGTCATTCAGCCCGGTGCCCAGCAATACGCTGGCCTATGACTTGCCCCAGCGCGCCATTAATCTACCCAGTTATCACGATCTGACCGAGCCGCAAATTGCGCGCGTGGTGGCGTGTTTGCTGAGTGTGTTGCCGGATTAAAGCGATGAAGCAAATCCTGCTATTGGGCGCCAATAATCCGGAATCGCCGCGCATGCTCAAACGCGTGCGCGAAGCCACCGGCGCGCAATTTGCCGGTTATATTGATAATGACCCGGCCAAAGCAGGCACCGATTTTTTATGGCCTGCCCATTTTTTGGCGGCTTTGAGGTTTTGCCGCGCTTTAGTCCGCAAGACTATGACTTTGTAAATCTGATTTCCGGCGATTGCCACACCCGGCATAACACCACGCAAACACTGCGCAATGCCGGCTTTGCACTGGCCAATTTGATCCATCCGCAGATTGATCTGGACATGGTGCAATTGGGTCACGGCATTTATTTGCGCGAAGGTGTGGTCGTGCAGGCGGGCGTGCAGCTGGCCGATAACGTCTGCATGCATATGGGCGCGCTGATCGGCCACGAAACCACCGTGGGTGTATCCAGCTTTATTGCCCCGGGCGTAAATGTGTGTGGCCTGGTGCAGATTGGCAAAGGCGTATTTATCGGGGCGGGGGCGACCATCATGCCGCGCCTCAAGATTGGGGATTGGGCCATTATTGGCGCGGGCGCATTGGTCAACAGAGATGTGCCTGCCGGCGCCGTGATGGTGGGTAATCCGGCGCGCGTGCTTAAAACCCGCGATATTGCAGCATTGAACAACAGCAGCGTGGGCGATTGTTAAACAACGCCTCGCCACGCATCAGGCACGGAGACCGCCACAATGGCAGAAGATTTGCACGCCCAGTTTGCAGCAGAACGCCAACGCGATATCGCCGCACAGGGCCAAGACCCGGCCATGCACCAGTTGGGCGTCGATTTTGTGGTACGCACCCAGGCGTATAAATACACCTATAACTTCAGCGCGCTGGGGCGGCCGATTATCCAGTTGCCGCAAGATATGGTGGCGATGCAGGAACTGATCTGGCAGATCAAACCCGATCTGATTATCGAAACCGGCATTGCCCGTGGCGGCTCGCTGATACTCAGCGCATCAGTATTGGCGCTGATCGATTATTGCGAGGCGGTGGAACAAGGTACGGTGCTCGACCCCAAGGCCAGCAAGCGGCACGTGATCGGCATCGACATCGATATCCGCGCGCATAATCGCGCCGCCGTTGAGGCGCATCCGCTGGCGCACAAGATCACCATGGTGCAAGGCTCATCGATTGCCGCCGAGACCGTGGCCAAAGTGCGCCAACTGGCACAGGGCTATAAAACCGTATTGGTGTGTCTGGATTCCAATCACACGCATGCGCATGTGCTGGACGAATTAAACGCTTATGCCGATCTGGTCACGCCGGGCAGCTATTGCGTGGTCTTCGATACCATTGTGGAAGATATGCCCGCCGGGTCTTATCCCGATCGACCGTGGGATATCGGCGACAATCCCAAAACCGCAGTGCACGCCTTTTTGCCGCAACACCCCGAATTCAGCATCGACCGCAGCATTCAAGACAAATTGCTGCTAACGGTGGCGCCCGATGGCTATCTGAAACGCGCACTCTGAAATACCCCTCAGGATTCTAAATGATCGATACCGGCCCACTGTTAACCCTGGTGATGCTGACGCACAATCGCCCGCGCTTTATGGCGCGCGCGATTCGCCATTACGCCAATATGCCGTACCTGCTGTTGGTGATGGATTCGTCGCCCGAAAGCAATGCCGAAGCGGCCGCGCAATACGCTAATGCCAATGTCAGCTATCAGCACTGCCCGGAATTTGCCTATGGCGCGATCATGCAGAAGATCCGCAAAGGCGTGGATCTGGTGCAAACGCCGTATCTGGCCTTTGTGACCGATGACGACTTTCTAACCCATGAAGGCCTGCACGAAAGCGCGGCCTTTTTGCAGCAGAACGACGATTACGCCATTTGCCATGGTTACTGCCTGATGTATCTGGCCGATGGCGAACGCGTGCATTACTTCTTGCGCGATCGCAAGGTGATGGAAGAGCACTCGGCCGATCTGAGTGTGTCGCGCATTCTGTCGTTTATGGATAACTTTATCCCGCCGTTTTATGCGGTTATCCGCACGCCGGTGGCGCTGGAGTGGTATCACGCCATTCCCGATGATATCCGCTGGGAATTCAACGAATTTGGCCACGCTTTCCATTTGCTGATGGCGGGCAAGGCGCGCTTGCTGCCGCTGCCGTATGTAATCCGCGAACTGAATTACCCGGCCTCGGATCATCAAACCGATTTGCTGACCGCCTTGCACGATCCGGCTTTTGCGCCGGAAGACAAAGCCGCATTCTTTAACTGGCTGGCCAACTTGTACGTGCAGCTGGAGCCGGACCGCAGCCATAAAGACGCATTGCAAGTGGTGCAACAGGCGGCGCGCACGCTGGTGCAATGTCTGGGCACTAATAAATCGTTGACCGTGCAGGAGATTTTCTATTCGGAATGGCCGGATATGCGCGGCGCGCCGGATTGGAGTTTTACGCCTAAGCAATATGTGGAAATGCCGTTTTATAACGCGCCATTCTTCCGTTATCTGGCCAGATTGATTTGCTGTTGCGCGCCATGCCCGCGGCAAACTGCAATTGCAGGAATTGAAGCCGAAGCTGGATGAGCAAGAACTGGAAATCTCGCGCGCATCGGTGGCGGAACTGAGCGGCGATGCTGAAGGCGCGCGGATTGCGCTGGAAAAAAAAGTCATCACGCAAAACCCGTTCCATATCCGCGCCTTGTGTGCGCTGTATACCCTGCTGGTGCGCCACGGCCAGGCAGAGCGCGCCGAACCACTGCGGCACTGGGCGCGG
>BBFD01000094.1 GCA_001313065.1 Silvimonas sp. JCM 19000 | reverse complement strand
CGGCACCGGCCGGGCCAGTCTCCGGGAACGCCAACTGCTCTGAAAAGCCGTCGCCAGAATATCCGGCGAAAGCTCAGGATGACGGCGTCGAGGGCACGGTAATGGTGACATTCAGATCGGATGCGCAAGGCAAGGTGACTTTGCAGGATATTTCCTTTAAGGGCATTCCTGCGCGCTATCGCAATCTGTTCAAGGCTGCAGTCATGGACTCTTTGCCGGGCTATAGCTGCTCGCCGAACAAATTGATGTCCCGTGAAATCGCTTCCGCCTGAATAATTGATTATTTGATTCCGCCCGATTCCCACAAGGAATCAAGTTAAAGAGGTTATCCAATGACTTTCCGTATTAGCTCCAAAGTGTCCCGCGCCGTTGCTGCTGTCGCTGGTCTGATCGCTGTGCCGGCCTTCGCGGCCGAAGCTGGCTCCAACCCCTACGGCATCGATGCGCTGTGGGCCAACGGCGACATCGTTGCCCGTTCCACCCTGTGCATTCTGCTGATCATGTCGGCTGCCACCTGGTATGTCGGCATCGTCAAGCTGCTGGAACAACGCCGTCTGATCAAGCAAGGCAATGAACTGCTGGCCCTGCAAGGTCTGGAACTGCAACAACACGCCGCCAACGAAGACGACGAAGGCATGTACAGCCACATCGCCAAGTCCGGCGTTGAAGCTGCGCGTGAACACAAAGGCGAGCTGAGCGCCCGCGTTGACCTGAACACCTGGGTTGGCATGGCGATTGGTGATGCGCTGGATAGCGCCAGCCACCACATGCAAGGTGGTCTGTCGGTGATTGCTACCGTCGGTTCGACCGCCCCGTTCGTGGGTCTGTTCGGTACCGTTTGGGGTATCTACCACGCGCTGACGGCCATTGGTATCGCCGGTCAGGCTTCCATCGACAAAGTGGCTGGCCCGGTGGGTGAGTCGCTGATCATGACCGCTATCGGTCTGGCTGTAGCCGTGCCTGCGGTGCTGGGTTACAACTGGCTGGTGCGTCGTAACAAGCTGGTGCTGGATCAGGTTCGCGTGGTTGCTGGCCGTCTGCACGCCAGCCTGCTGAACAACCCGGTACGGTAAGCGGACATGGCCCGTTACCAGAGACTCAGCCGCGGAGGCGCGGACGACGATCAGGTGATGTCGGCCATCAACACCACGCCGCTGGTCGACGTGATGCTGGTGTTGCTGATCATCTTTCTGATCACAATTCCGGTGGTTACCCAATCCATTGATGTGAAGCTGCCCAAGCAGTCCAATATCCCCACTCAGACCAAACCTGAGAACGTGGTGCTGGCTGTGGACAAGAAGGGCGTCACTTACTGGAACGTCACCCCGGTTTCCGATGAAGAACTGGCGAAGCGCTTGATGCTGCGGCCAAGAAAGACCCGCAGCCCGAGGTGCATATCCGTGGCGACGCTGCCGCACGTTATGGTCCGCTGGGCCGCATCGTGCTGGCGGTGCAACGTGCGGGCATCGTCAAGATTGCCTTCATTACCGAACCACCTGCCAACAATTGATCGTTGCGGCGCAGCTTGTCTGCGCCGCCCAATGGAGAACACACCATGGCCATGAATGTAGCGGATCGGGTGATGACGATCTGATGATGGAAATCAACACCACGCCGTTGATCGACGTGATGCTGGTTTTGCTGATCATGCTGATCATCACCATTCCTATCCAGACGCACGCCGTCAAACTGGATATGCCCACCAACAACAACTCGGCCAATAACGAAAAGCCGGTGGTGGTTGAGCTGGACATCAACCCGCAGAACGAAATTCGCTGGAATGGCGAAATCGTGGGCGGCCAGGCTGATCTGGAACAGCGTCTTAAAGGCATTGCCACGATGAACCCGCAGCCCGAGTTTCATATTCGCCCTGACAAAGACGCGACGTATGACCCGGTTGCAATGGTGCTGGCCGCTTCGCAACGCCTGGGCGTGAAGAAGATCGGCATTGTGGGCGGCGAGCAATTCATCCAGTGATGAAGACGCGCCCACCGCGCTAGCAGGTCCGTGCCTGAGTGGATAGCCACTCAGGCATTTTTCAGGCCGCAGTTGGGGTTTGCCGCTGTTTTTGCTTAAAAAAAACAGGCAAGCGCCCGCGCGGTGTGTTGTGCAAAACCGCGCCACAAGAAGCGCGTCTGGCGCGCTGTCCGGCCGCGCCGTAGCGGTCCGACCCGACCGCTGCAGCCACGTCAGACAGGCCGCGTATGCGCCGCAGGTGATCCCGGCGGCCCGGTATGAAGGAAGGGGGCAATATGAATATGTACAAGGTGGCGATCGCCGCGTTGCTGAGTGCCGTCGCCATGACTGCGCACTCTGCGGCTGACCCCAACAAAGTGCTGCGCACGTCGATGAATGCGCCAGAAACGGGCCTCGACCCGGCCAGGATTTCGGACGTGCCTTCGATCACGCTGATCGAAAACATGTTTGAACCGCTGCTCTCGTATGACTACGTGGCACGCCCGGCCAAACTGGTGCCCAATACGCTGACCGCCATGCCTGAAGTCAGCAGCGACGGCCGCACTTTTACGTTTCATTTGCTGCACGGTGTGTACTTTGCGCCTGACCCGGTATTCAAGGGCCAGAAGCGCGAGCTGACCGCCGCTGATTACGTTTATTCCTTTAAACGTCTGGTCGACCCCGCCACCAGTTCGCCCAACAACTATCTGGTTTCCGGCAAGTTTGTCGGGCTGGATGAACTGGTCGAAAAAAATCAAAAAAAAGCCGGCAAGTTTGATTACGACAGCACGGTCGAGGGCCTGAAGGCGCTGGATCGCTACACGCTGCAGATCAAGCTCAAAGGCGAAGACCCCAGCCTGCTGTTTGTGCTGACCATGCCGCAAACCGGCGCCGTGGCGCGTGAAGTCATCCAGGCGTATGGCACCGACATCATGGCGCATCCGGTCGGTACCGGCCCCTACATGCTGCAAGAGTGGAAGCAGGGCCTGAAAACCACGCTGGTGGCCAACCCCAATTTCCATCATGTCGTTTACGACTTCCATCCTGAAGCTGGCGATGAAGAAGGCGAGCGCGTGGCGCGCGAAATGAACGGCAAGACCATGCCGCAGATCGGCAAGATCGAATACAACATCTACACCGAAGAACAGCCGATGTGGCTGTCCTTCAAGAGCCAGCAGCTGGATGAGCTGTATGGCGTGCCGCAGCCGCTGATTCGGGGCGTGCTGGTAAGCGATCCGCATAATCCGCGTCGTGTGGCACTCAAGCCCGAGTACCGCAAGCTGGGCATCAAGCTCACCCGCAACTTGCAGACCGAAGTCACCTATCACACCTTCAATATGAAAGACCCGGTGCTGGGTGGGCTGAGCAAAGACAAGATCGCGCTGCGCCGTGCCATTGCCATGTCGTTTGATGAAGACAGATCATCCGCGACATCCGCCGCAATCAGGCCGTGCGCGTGCAATACCTGATTCCGGAAGGCGTGGTGGGGCATAACCCGAACTTCCGTATCGCATATCCGTTTAACCGTCCGCTGGCCAATGCCTTGCTGGATCAGTTTGGTTACAAGATCGGCGCTGACGGTTATCGCACCTTGCCCAATGGCCAGGCGTTTTTCGGTCGATTTCATGACCGACCAGGGCGCGATCGGGCGCCAGTGGAACGAGTACTGGCAAGAGGCGTTTGACTCGATCAAGATCCGCGTCAAATTCCGTGTCACGCCGTTCAACGATGCCATCAAGGCGCTGCGTAGCTGCCAGTACGGCATGTATGGCTATGCCTGGCTGGCGGATTATCCCGACGGCGAAGACTTTGTGATGCTGAACTACAGCAAGAACATTGGGGGCGAAAACGCGGCGTGCTACGCCTCGCCGCGCTACGACGCGCTGTACGAAAAAAGCGCGCTACCTGAAGGACGGCCCGGAACGTAGCCAGTTGTACGACCAGATGAACAAGGTGATGGCCGAAGACACGCCGTGGATACCGGATAACACCCGTTTCCACAACCGGCTGATGCACCGTGGGTGCTGGGCGACATGATCCACCCGATTTTCAATTCGTCCTGGAAGTTCATGGACATCGCGCCGCACGCTGGCCAATAAAGGAGCGCAACCATGTTCGCGTATATCGTGCGCCGTGTACTGCAAATGATCCCCACGCTGTTCGGGGTGATGTTGCTGGTATTTACCCTGTTCAACCTGTTTGGCGGCGACCCGTCGCTGATCCTGGCGGGCAAGCATCTGACGCCGGAAACCCTGGCCAATATCCGGGCACAACTGGGGCTGGATCTCAGCCGCGGCCAGCAGTTCTGGATCTTTATCAAGCAGGTGCTGACGCTGGACTTTGGCACTTCGTGGAATACGCAGCAGCCGGTGGGTGACGTGATCGGCTCGCGCATCAGCGCCTCGCTTACCCTGACCGGCACGCTGCTGGTGGTGGACTTGCTGATTGCCTTGCCGCTGGCCGCGTTGGTGGCTTATTTCCGCGGTGGCGTCACCGATCGCATCGTCACCATTTGCTGCACGGTGGCCATGTCGATTTCGGCACTGGTCTACATCATTGCTGGCCAGTACTGGCTGGCCTACAAATTTGGCTGGTTTCCGGTCAGCGGCTGGAGCAATTCGTTCTGGGTCAATCTGCTGATCTACGTGCCGCTGCCCATGTTGATGGGCTTGATGGTTTCGCTGGGCCCGGATATCCGCTTCTATCGTTCGTTCTTTGTCGAAGAAATGAACCACGATTACGTCCGCACGGCGCGGGCCAAAGGCCTGAGCGAGCAACGCATCATGCTCAAACACGTGCTGCGCAATGCGCTGATTCCGGTGGTCACCACGGTCATGATGTCGCTGCCGTATTTGCTGATTGGTGCGTTGGTGCTGGAAACCTTCTTCAGCATCCCCGGCATGGGCAATGCGGTGGTACTGGCGATGCATAACAGCGACTTTCCGGTGATCAAGGCCATTACGATTTATGTCGCGCTGGCCACCATGATCTTTAACTTGCTGGCGGATCTGGTCTACAAGCTGATCGACCCGCGCGTGCAGCTCAAATAATCCGGCGGAACATCATGACAACGACTGTACAAAATGCGCCGGTGGTCCAGGCCGAGCCCAAAGTGAATACCGGTTTCTGGGCGCAGGGCTGGCGGCGGCTCAAGCGCGACAAAGTGGCGCTGATTTCGCTGTGGATTGTGGCGATCTATCTGCTGATCGCCGTAGGCGGCTGGCTGGGTCTGATCGGTGATGGCTGGCGCGAGCAGATTGCCGAGCCGTATGCCCCGCCGTCCTGGGTCAAGGCCGAGGGGGTGGATACCCTGCCGGCAGAAAAAACACATCAGAAAGCCCGGCCAGAGCGATCAACTGGTGTACATGACAGCGCAAGAAGATCCGCTGGGCCCGGCGTTGGCAGAGGCGCAAAAGAATGTGGCGCAATACACCAGCGCGGTAAAAAAACCCGGCGTGAGTCGCTGCCGTTTGGCGCGGATTTGCGTGGCCGCGATGTCATCACCAAAACCATCAAGGGCACGTCCACTTCGGTCTTTGTCGGCGTGTTTGCCGCGATCAGCACCTTGCTGATCGGCACTGTGCTGGGCGCTTTCTCCGGCTACTTTGGCGGCAAGGTCGATGACTTTCTGAACTGGTTCTACAACGTGTTCACCTCAGTACCGGACATGTTGCTGCTGCTGTCGTTCTCGGCCGTGGCCGGGCCGGGCCTCAAGACATTATTTGTGTGATGGCCTTGACCAGCTGGACCGGTACCTATCGCCTGGTGCGCGCGGAATACCTCAAGCTGAAAAGCCGCGAATACGTGCAGGCCGCCAGCGCCATCGGTGCCAGCGACTGGCGTCGCATGTTTATCCACATCCTGCCGAATATCTCGCATCTGCTGCTGGTGCAGTTCTCGCTGCTGACCGTGGCCATGATCAAGTACGAGGCCATTCTGTCCTTTCTTGGTTTTGGCGTGGGCGTCACCGAGGTCAGCCTGGGCTCGATGCTGGCGGAAGCACCGGCCGAGCTGGTGCAAGGCGTGTGGTGGCAAATGATCGCCGTCACGCTGGCGATGTCGGTGCTGGTCACCGCTTTCAGTTTGTTGATCGATGGTCTGCGCGATGCGCTTGACCCGAAAGCCCGCTAAGGAGCATCCGATGACTGCATCCCAAGACCTGCTCCTGCAAATCCGCAATCTCAAGGTGACGTTCCGCCAGGATGACGGCGGCACCTTCGAAGCCCTGAAAGGCATCAACTTCGATATCCCGCGCAACCGCACCGTGGCCCTGGTGGGCGAATCCGGTTCGGGTAAGTCGGTGACCTCGATGGCCATCATGCAGTTACTGCCGCCACGCCAGACGATCATCGATCCGGCCAGCCAGGTGACGTTTGAAGGCCGCGATCTGCTGGCGCTCGAAGGCGCCGAGTTGCGCAAGATGCGCGGCAAAGATATCGCCATGATTTTTCAGGAGCCGATGAGCTCGCTGAACCCGGTGTTTACCGTGGGTGACCAGATCGCGGAAACGCTGATGCTGCACGCTGGTCTCAACCGCCGCGATGCCTTCAAGCGCACGGTCGAATTGTTGACCGAAGTGGGCTTGCCCGAGCCGGAAAAGCGCGTCAAAGCCTATCCGCATGAATTGTCGGGCGGCCAGCAGCAACGCGTGATGATCGCCATGGCGATTGCCTGCGAACCCAAATTGTTGATCGCCGATGAGCCAACCACCGCGCTGGATGTGACCATCCAGAAACAGATTCTGCAATTGCTGGCCGATCTGCAGAAAAAAAGCACGGCATGTCGGTGCTGTTTATTACGCACGATCTGGGTCTGGTGGGCGAGTTTGCCGATGACGTGGTGGTGATGCGCCACGGCGAAATCCGCGAAGCCGGTACGGTGGAACAGATCTTCAACGCGCCCGCCAATCCGTATACCAAAGCGCTGCTCAACTGCCGGCCGCATCTGGACAGCCGCCCGCTGCGCCTGGCGGTCATCGATGATTTCATGCAGCCCGGCGGCTACGTCAAACCGGGTGAGCGCGTGCGCGGCTATGAGGCCAGCGACGAAATCATTCTGGACGTGCAGCATCTGGCCAAATCGTTTGATATCCGCCAGGGCCTGTTTGGCAAACGCCAGTTTCATGCGGTCAAAGACGTGTCGTTCCAGCTGCCGCGCGGCAAGACGCTGGGCATTGTGGGCGAATCGGGCTCGGGCAAGACTACGGTCGGTCTGACGCTGGTGCGTTTGCATCAGGCCACGGGCGGCAAGGCGCTGTTCCACGGCAAGGATTTGCTGGCGATGTCGGCGCGCGAATTCCACGAATACAAACGCCGCATCCAGATTATTTTCCAGAATCCGTATGCCTCGCTGAACCCGCGCTTTACCGTCGAGCAAATCCTGACCGAACCAATGATGTTGCACGGCATCGGCCGCGTGCAGATCGAGCGCGTCAAGATGGCCCAGGCGCTGCTGGATCGGGTGGGTTTGCCCGCGCGTTCCTTGTCGCGCTATCCGCATGAGTTTTCCGGTGGCCAACGCCAGCGGATTGCCATTGCACGTTGCCTGACGCTCAAGCCGGAAGTGCTGATTTGCGATGAATCGGTGTCCGCACTGGATGTGTCGGTGCAGGCGCAAGTGCTGAACCTGCTGCAAGAGCTGCAGGATGAATACCAGTTGTCGTACCTGTTTATCTCGCATGATCTGGCGGTGGTTAAACATATCTCCGACCAGGTGCTGGTGATGAACAAGGGCGAAGTGGTGGAGCAGGGTGATTCGGACGCAATCTATCGCGCCCCGTCGGCCAGTTACACCCGTAAATTGCTTGATTCGATTCCGACCGGCTGGCAGCCACAGCCCGCCTGAGTCATCCCCCGCGGCCCGCGCCCGCCGGAACTTTCATCGGCGGGGGCGGGCCTCAGCGTTTGCAGTTTTGCCTACCCCCACCCAGAGCAAGGAACCGTCGATGAAATTGTTCCGTCTGGCAGCGCTCAGCGTTGCCGTTTCTCTCAGTCTGTCTGCCCATGCCGCCGTCACCGAAGCCTTGACCGCCGGTGTCGACAAGAGCCAGTTCGATACCAGCGTGCGTCCGCAAGACAATGTCTTTGATTACGTGAATGGCAACTGGGTAAAGAACACCCCGATTCCGGCGGATCAATCCGCCATTGGCGCCTTCTACACCCTGCGCGATGAGAGCGAAGCCCGCTCGAAGACGCTGCTGGAAACCGCCATGGCCAGCGCGCAAGCGCCGGGTTCGGACGAACAGAAGATCGCCGATCTGTATCGCAGCTATATGGACGAAGCACGGCTGGAAAAAACTGGGTGCGGCGCCGGTCAAACCGGCACTGGCGCAAATCGACCAGATTGCCAACCTGCATGAACTGTTTGCCACGCTGGGCAAGCTGCAATACGTGTCGATCGACCTGCCGCTGAATATCAGCGTGGGCCAGGATCCGGATGACGCACGCCGGTATGAAGTCAGCATCAATCAGGGCGGGCTGGGCTTGCCGGACCGCGATTACTATCTGAGCGACGATGCCCGCTTTGCCAAAGCGCGCGAGGCTTATGTCGTCTATCTGACCCGGTTGTTTAGCCTGGCGGGCGAAAAGACCCCGGCCGAGCAGGCTAAAACCGTGATGGCGCTGGAAACCGCCATCGCCCAGGTGCAGTGGACCAACGTGGAAAACCGCGATCCGATCAAAACGCACAATCCGCGCAACCGCGCTGCCTTGCCCAAGACCGCACCGGACTTTGACTGGAATACCTGGCTGGATAACGCGGGCCTGACCTCGCTGGCGCAAGTTGATATCAGCCAGCCGAACTACACCGAAGCGCTGGGCCAGTTGCTGAAAAAAAACAGCCGCTGAGCACCTGGCAAAGCTATCTGAAGGCGCGCACGCTGGATGCCGCTGCACCGCTGCTGTCCAAAGAGTTTGTCCAGGCCCACTTTGCCTTGCATGGCACCGCGTTGACGGGCACCACCGAACAACGCGCACGCTGGAAGCGCGGCGTGTCGGCGGTGAATGGCTCGCTGGGCGATGCGCTGGGCAAGCCGTGGGCGGCCGCGTACTTTCCGCCGGAATCCAAAGCCCGGATGGAAGCACTGGTGGGCAATCTGCTGAAGGCCTATCAGCAAAGCATTGAAACGGTAAGCTGGATGTCGCCACCGACGCGCGTGCAGGCGCAGAAAAAAAGCTGGCGGCCTACACCACCAAAATCGGTTATCCGAGCAAATGGCGCGATTACAGCGCGCTTGAAATCAAAGCCGATGATCTGTTCGGCAATATGACGCGCTCGGCCGCCTATCGCTACCAGTACGACCTGAACCGCCTGGGCAAGCCGGTGGATCGCACCGAGTGGGGCATGTACCCGCAAACCGTTAACGCCTATTACAACCCGGCGATGAACGAAATCGTGTTCCCGGCCGCCATCCTGCAAGCGCCGTTCTTTAATGCCAAAGCGGACGATGCGGCCAACTATGGCGGCATTGGTGCCGTAATCGGCCACGAAATCAGCCACGGTTTTGATGACCAGGGCAGCCAGTACGATGGCGACGGCAATCTCAAAAAAACTGGTGGACGCCGGCTGACCGCACCGCGTTTGAAGCGCTGACCAGCAAGCTGGTGGCACAGTACGACGCCTACGAGCCGCTGCCGGGCAAACATGTAAACGGCAAGCTGACGCTCGGCGAGAATATTGCGGACCTGTCTGGCCTGCAAATTGCCTATAAAGCCTATCACCTGTCGCTGAATGGCAAGCCTGCGCCGGTGATTGATGGCCTGACCGGCGATGAGCGCTTCTTCCTTGCTTTTGCGCAAATCTGGCGCGGCAAGATGCGCGATGCGGCGCTGCTGAAGCAAGTGGCGACTGATCCGCATTCGCCCATGGCGTTCCGTGCCATCGGCGCGTCGATGAACAGCGATGGCTTTGCCGAAACCTTTGGCACCAAGCCGGGCGACAAGATGTACAAGGCACCGCAAGACCGTATCCACATGTGGTAAGCACCGGCAGGAGCAGGCATGGACTTTGAAGGTTTGATTGCACAAGGCTGGAAAGACCATGCCCGCAACCCGGCGGAGGTCGCGCGCAGTATTAGTGAGGCCCAGCCCGCCACGCCGGAGCAGGCCGCCGCGTTGTTACGCTTGGGCAATCATGTGCTGGGCGAGCATCTGAATGACTGGGAAGGCGCGCTGGGTCTGGCCGAGCGCGTGGCTGCCGGGTTTGCCGATGACTTTGCCGAAGACGGCACTGAAATTCCTGGCATCGCCGAAATGCTGCAGTTCTTGATTGTGGCGCAGACGCTGGATGGTGACCGCATGGCGGCGCTCAGCAATCAACATCGTTTGCACGCGCTGTCGCCCAGCCAGGCCAGCCTGCGCCAGCTCAAACTGAGTGGCCAGTTGCCCGGCCCGCTGGTGCGCGCGGGGCGCTTTGAAGAAGGCGCAGCCATTTACCGCGGCCTGTTACTGCCGGCCCGCCAGCAGAACGACAGCGGCGTGCAGCGCCATATCGCCATCGTCAGCAACAACCTGGCGACTGCCCTGCTGGAACTGCCGACGCGTACGCCGCAGCAAGCGGCTTTGATGCAGGAAGCCGCGCAGGTGGCGCTGGAGTTCTGGTTACGTTGCGGCACCTGGGTCAATCACGAGCGCGCACTGTATCTGCAAGCGCTGGTGGCCAATGCCGTCAATCAGGCGCAACAAGCGTTGCAGTACGCCGATCAGGCACTGGCGCTGATTGCGGCACATGGCGCCGAGCCGGTCGACCAGGCGTTTATCTTGCTGGCGCGGCCCATGCTTTGCGCGTCTTGGGCAATCCCGAAGGCTACGGCCACGCGCTGGCCGATGCGCAAACGCTGGCTGATGCTTTTGACGATGTCGATCTCAAAACCTGGTATGCCGAAGAAAAGGCTCGCGCCGTCGGGGCGCCGCTCGCGGTTTGAGCCGCTGGCACATTGTCTGTTTGAGTACACAGCGGAGCGCCGCACTTTGACCCGTCCTACCCGGGCTGGCACAGTCGTCGCTTGTTTATTTGTTATCTGAACGTAACCGACGCCGGTTGCGTTTGTTTCGCCCAAAAGGCCGCGCATCATGACCGATCTGAACAATCCCTTGCTGCAAGCGTGGAATACGCCGTGGCAGATTCCGCCGTTTGCCGAAATCCAGCCGGCGCACTTTGCGCCCGCGTTTGCGGTGCTGTTTGCCGAGCATCTGGCTGAAGTCGACGCCTTGGCCGCGCAGAGCGAGGCCCCGACTTTTGAAAACACCGTCGCTGCGTTTGATCGCGCTGGCCGCAAACTGCAAGCGGTGCGTTTTACCTTTGAGAACCTGACCGCCTCTGAGTCTCCGGCTGAACTGCAAGCCGTCGAGCGCGAGATGGCGCCGTTGCTGGCGCAGCATTACAGCCAGGTCTCGATGCATGCCGGTTTCTTCGCCCGCCTCAACGCGGTGTATCAGCAAGCCGATCAGCTTGATCTGTCGGAAGAACAGCGCCGTTTGCTGAAAGCCTTCCACAAGGATTTCGTGCGCACCGGCGCTTTGTTGCAGGGTGCGGATCGCGCCCGCTTTGCCGCCATCGTGTCGCGGCTGGCCGATCTGCAAACGCAATTCGGTCAGAACGTATTGGCGGATGAAGCTGAATTCAAACTGGCGCTGCATGGCGAAGCGATATGGCCGGTCTGCCGGACTGGTTGCGCCAGGCCGCCCACAGCGCCGCGCAAGAACGTGGTGTCGACGGCCATGTGATTACGCTGTCGCGCTCGTCGGTGGTGCCCTTCCTGACCTTCTCCACCCGCCGCGATCTGCGCGAAGCCGCCTGGCGCGGCTGGACCACACGCGGCGAGCATCCCGAACGCAATAACACCCCGATCGCGCGCGAAATCCTGACCCTGCGCATCGAACAAGCGCGTTTGCTCGGCTATGACAGCTTTGCTGATTACGCGCTGGCCAACCGGATGGCGGGCAAGCCTCGGCCGTGTACGAATTGCTGCGCCAGGTGTGGGAGCCCGCCAAAGCACGCTGGGCCGAAGAACGTGCCGCCCTGGTCGAACAAGCCGCCGCGCTGGGCGAGCCGACCGATATCCAGCAATGGGACTGGTTTTACCTGGCCGAAAAAGTCCGCGCTGCACGCTTTGCGCTGGAAGACGCGGAGGTCAAACCGTATTTCAGCCTCGACGCCATGCTCGAAGCCGTCTTCGATTGCGCACATCGCTTGTTCGGCCTGAGTTTCCACGAGCGTCACGACGTTGCGCTGTATCACCCGGACGCCCGCTTCTGGGAAGTCAGCCGCAATGGCGCGGTGATGGGCTTGTTTATCGGCGACAACTACGCGCGGCCGAACAAACAAGGCGGCGCATGGATGCATACCTTCCGCGTGCAGCACCGCAATGGCAGCGAGTCGCTGCCTATCGTCATCAACAACAACAACTTTGCCAAAGGCGGCGATGGCCCGACTTTGCTGAGTTTTGATGACGTGCGCACGCTGTTCCATGAATTTGGCCACGGCCTGCACGGCCTGCTGTCGAACGTCACCTACGCACGCTTGTCCGGTACCGATGTGCCGCAAGACTATGTCGAGCTGCCGTCGCAATTGCTGGAAAACTGGGCGCTGGTCCCCGAGGTGCTGGCCCAGCACGCCCGCCATTGGCAAACCGGCGAGCCCATCCCGGCCGCGTTGGTGGAGCGCATCCGCGCTTCGCAAACGTTTAATCAGGCTTCGAGACCGTGCGCTACACCGCCAGCACCTTGATCGACCTGGCGCTGCATTTGCAGGAAGACCCCAGCCAGATCGATATTGGCGTATTTGAAGCGGAAGAACGTGAGCGCCTGGGCGTGCCGCATGAAGCCGGTATGAATCACCGCCTGCCGCACTTCCGCCACATCTTTACCGGCGACGCTTATGCCGCCGGTTACTACGTGTATATGTGGGCTGAGGTGCTGGAGGCCGAGGCGTTTGATGCCTTTGACGAAACCGGCGACGCTTTAACCCGGCGCTGGCAGAAAAGCTGTATCGCTATATCTACAGCGCGGGCGACAGTCGTGAACAGCGCGCGGCATTTGCCGCCTTCCGTGGGCGCGAGCCGCAAGCCGGGCCGATGCTGCG
>BBFD01000093.1 GCA_001313065.1 Silvimonas sp. JCM 19000 | reverse complement strand
AGCGCCTGGGCGGTGGGATGCGGGCCGACAAAATGCAAACGGAAATGCTCGGGTCCCGCCATGCGCAAGGCTTCGGCCGGCCCGGCCAGATCTAGCAGCAGCAAGTCGTCGCTGACGACCAGCCACACATCAAGCGGCGACGCGTTCATCCAGCCCTGCCAGACATTGTTCCACCGTGACGACGCGGGCAAAGCGATCCACCAACACCAGCTCGGTGCGATGTTTGATCTGCGCCGCAGACAGTGTGCTGCCATCCGGATGGGTCATCGGCCAGGTCAGCGTGGCCTCAGACACAAAATCAACGGCAAAGCCAGATCGGACGCCACGCGGGCCGTGGTTTCGCAACATTGCTCGGTGCGGATGCCGCTGATGGAAACATGCTCGATCGCGTGCTGGCGCAGCCATTCCAGCAAGCCGCTTTCAGTCAGTGCGTTGTGCACGTGCTTGTTAAACGTGGCATCGGCGCGCTGCGGCAGCCAGTCCAGACCCACACAAAAGCCGTTGGCCGGGTCGAACGCGCCTTGCGAATGATGAAACACCTGCACCACCGGCCATCCGCGGGCTTCATATCCGGCGATCAGCGCAAGCTGATGTTGCCGAAAGGCGGGCATATCGGCTTCATCCCAGAACGGGCGTTGGGTAAACGATTTCTGCACATCAATAACCAGCAAAGCGGATTTCATAGCAAGGGCTCCTGTTGAGTGACGGCCATACTTTACTGCGTCGCCTCGCCATTAATAATGCCTGTTCCGGCCCGGTAGCGGACCAATCCGGACATCATGCCCCTCATTCCGGATTGCGCGAGTCCAGCAGCAGGGTGACCGGCCCGTCATTGACCAGATGCACCTGCATATCTGCCCCGAACACCCCGGTGGGTACCGGCTTGCCGAGCAACGTTGCCATCTGCTCCACAAAACCATCAAACAGCGCGGTCGCTTGCTCGCCGCGCGCCGCGCCCATCCACGACGGCCGATTGCCGTTGCGATAAGAACCAAACAGGGTAAATTGCGACACCGCCAGCACTTCGCCGCCGGTATCGAGCACCGAGCGATTCATGACGCCCTCGGCATCACTGAACACCCGCAGCTTGCTGACCTTGGCGCTCATCCACGCGATGTCCTTGTCGGTATCGGCCGGTTCGATACCCACCAGCAACAGCAGGCCTTCACCAATCTGGCCGACCACTTCGCTGGCCACCTCCACCCGTGCCTGGGTCACGCGCTGTAACAACACCCGCATAAATCCTCCTGCAAAACGCCGATCATAAGCGCAATACCTGCACCAATTGCTTTCATATCCGCCGAATGTCGCGGTCGGCCCGCCCCATACTGGCGCTCAATACAGAACTTCTCTAATATCGATCGTTCACTTTGGCAAAACGCAACTGTAAAGGGTACGACGATGAAAAAGGTGGGCCTGGTTGGCTGGCGCGGGATGGTAGGTTCCGTATTGATGCAGCGTATGCAGGAAGAAAAAAAGATTTCGACCTGATTGAACCGGTGTTCTTCACTACATCGCAGGCCGGCAAAGCCGCGCCTGAATTCGGCGGCAAAACCGGCGGCACCCTTAAAGATGCGCATAGCCTCGAAGAATTGAGCGCAATGGACGTGATCATTTCGTGCCAGGGCGGCGATTACACCAACGACGTGTTCCGTCGCCTGCGTGCCTCGGGCTGGAACGGTTACTGGATTGACGCCGCCTCTACCCTGCGCATGGAAGACGACACCGTCATTATTCTGGACCCGGTCAACGATGGCCTGATCCGCAATGCCGTGGCCAATGGCATCAAAAACTTTGCCGGCGGCAACTGTACCAACTCCATCCTGCTGATGGGCGTCGGCGGTCTGTTCCGCGAAAACCTGGTGGAATGGGTCAGCTCGATGACTTATCAGGCGGCATCGGGCGCGGGCGCCAACAATATGCGCGAGCTGGTTAAAGGCATGGGCGTGATCAACGCGGCCGTGGCGGAAGAACTGGCTGACCCGGCTTCGGCCATTCTGGAAATTGATCGCAAAGTGGCCAAGGCTATCCGCGAAGACGTACCGACCGAGTTCTTCCCGGCGCCGCTGGCGGGCGGGCTGATTCCCTGGATCGACAAGCAACTGGAAAACGGCCAGAGCAAGGAAGAATGGAAAGGCCAGGCCGAGGTCAACAAGATTCTGGGCACCGACCACACCATTCCGGTCGATGGCCTGTGTGTGCGCATCGGTGCGATGCGTTGCCATAGCCTGGCGCTGACCATCAAGCTGAAGAAAGATCTGCCGCTGGCCGAAATTGAAGCGCTGATCCAGTCGTCCAACCCGTGGGTGAAATGGGTGCCGAACGATCGCAGCATCACCGAGCAAAACCTGACCCCTGCCGCCATTACCGGCGGGCTGGACGTGGGCGTGGGCCGCGTGCGCAAGCTGAACATGGGCCGGAATACATCAGCGCCTTTGTCATCGGTGACCAACTGCTGTGGGGCGCGGCCGAACCGCTGCGCCGCATGCTGCGGATTCTGCTGGACAAGTAAGCTTACAAGTCGGTAGCCGCCCAGATACAGGACGCCAGGTGCGTCCTGTTTTTTTTATCTGGTAGCGTCGGGGCGCTTTTTACTTTTTTACTGATCGAGTCATCCATGGCGTTTGTAGACCAATATCTGGCCCTCCTCGGCCTGACCGAACCCCTTCCCGCTGACCCGCTGGCGCGTTTGCAAGTGCTGCATCGCGCGCATCAGCAAAGCGTGCCGTTCAACAATATCGATTTGCTGCTGCAACGCCAGAACACGCTGGACGCGGATGCGCTGCAAAAGCGGGTGCTGGATGAACGCCTGGGCGGCTACTGTTTTGAATTGAACGGCGCGTTTGCCCGTTTGCTGGCAGAACTGGGCTACGAGGTACAAAGCCATCTGGCGCGTGTGCTGGTCGCTGGCGGCCCGCTGGAAGAACAACCGCGCACGCACCAGGTGCTGACGGTCAAGTTGGGGGCGGGCGAAACCTGGGTGGTTGATGTCGCTTTGGCGCCAATAGCCTGCGCGAACCGGCGCGACTGCAAACCGGCCAACCGTTTCATCAGATCGACACCACGCTGCAATATCGCGCCCATGCCGGTGGCTGGATCTTTGAATACGAGCGTCGTGGCCACTGGCTGCCGCTGTACTGGTTTGATCTCAACCCGGTGTTGCCCATCGATTGCGCACTGGCGCATCACTTTACCGCCACGCACCCGGCCTCGCCGTTTGTGGGCCATTTGATGGCGCTGCGGCTGACGCCGACCGGCCGCATCACCTTTAATAATCTGCGCATGACGGTGCAAAGCGGCGACGAGCGCCACGAAACGCTGATCGACAACGCGGCGCAGTTGCAGACGGCCATCAACGAGCAACTGCACTACCCGCTCAGTGCCGCCGATGCCGAGACCCTGTTCTGCACACTGCGCACCTGCGAGCAGACCCCAGCCCCCTGAGCCGCCTACAATGGCGGTCTGATTGATCGCCCTTGTGGTCCGCATGCCTGTATTTACTCTCGCGCAGCCGGTATTTACCGAGCTCGAAATCAAGAAAAGCCGGTTTCTGGGCAGCGTGTTACCGGTGGCCGACCGCGCAGCGCGCTGGCCTGATCGAGCAAACACGCGCGGCCCATCCCACCGCCACGCATGTGTGCTGGGCGCTGCTGGCGGGTGGGCAATCCGGCATGTCAGATGACGGCGAACCCAGCGGCACGGCCGGGCGGCCAATGCTGGAAGTGCTGCGGCACCAGCATGTTGATGGGGTACTGGCGACCGTGGTGCGTTATTACGGCGGCGTCAAACTGGGCGCGGGCGGACTGGTGCGCGCGTATACCGATGCCATCGCCAAGGCCATGCAACAAGCCACGCTGGTGGAACGCATCGCCCAGGCGCGGCTGGTGGTGGAAGTGGACTACGCCGACGAAGCCCGCGTGCGGCATTGGCTGGGTGGCCACGGCTATGGGCTGGCCGAGGCGGAACACGGCTTGCGAGTAAAGATGGTCATCGAATTACCCGAAACCGCCGCCACTGATGCGCATGACCAACTGCGCGACCTGAGCCAGGGCCGCGCCCGCATCACCGACGCGTAGGGTGGTTCGCAAAGCGGATGGGCGCTTGAGGGACCGGTTGCGGCGGCCCCAATCTGGCTTGCCCCCTACGCCGCAATCTTGCGGCGGAACAGCCAGCGCGCGGCATCGCTCTCATCCGGCACAAAGGCGTAGCCTTCCAGATCAAAATGCTTGAGCTTGTTTACGTCCGCAATGTGATGTTGCGTGGCATAACGCACCATCAGCCCGCGCGCGCGTTTGGCGTAAAAACTGATGATCTTGTAGCGGCCGCCTTTGTAATCCTCAAACACCGGCGTGATCACCGGGCAATGCAGTGCCTTGGGTTTGATCGATTTGAAATACTCATCCGACGCCAGATTAACCAGCGTCGCCGGCTGCTCCGCATTCAGTGTCTGCGTCAGCGTCTCGCCCCAGAACGCGTACAGATTGCGCCCGGCCGCATTGGCCAGTGGTTTGCCCATTTCCAGCCGATACGCTTGCATCAGATCAAACGGCTTCAGCAAGCCATACAGGCCTGACAAAATCCGCAGATGGCTTTCCAGATAGTCAAAGCCCTTCTCGCTCAGGCTGGCCGCGTTCAGGCCTTCATACACATCACCCATAAACGCCAGCACAGCGGGCCGCGCATTCTCCGGCGTGAACGGGGTGTGCCAGCTTTGATAACGCCCGACATTCAGCGCCGCCAGTTCATCCGAAATCGCCATCAGCGCGCTGATTTGTGCCGGCGTTTGCTGGCGCAGCAGATCAATCAACTGGCGCGATTGCGCGAGGAACTGCGGTTGGGTATGGCGGGTGGTGGGCAGCGGGGAAGTGAAATCCAGCGTTTTGGCCGGTGAAATCACCATCAAGAAGGGTTTGGCAGACATGGCAGCAGGCTTTTAAAACGGCGCCGCCCGGGCACAGGGCGCGGGCGACGGCAAATCAATAAGAGGCGAAAACACTTACTCAGTCGGATTATTGGTATCGATCTGGCATCGCGCAGCAAGGCGGCCAGTTCCATCGCGGTTTTGACGTGCATTTTTTTCCAGAATGCGCGCGCGATGCACCTCGACGGTTTTCATGCTGATCGACAAGTCATCGGCAATCTGTTTGTTCAAACGCCCGGTCAGAATCAGCTTCATCACTTCGCGCTCACGCGGCGTGAGCGTGGACAAGCGGATTTCCACCGCGTGGCGAGCTTGCCACTGGTTGCGCCGCGCGGTGTCGGCACGCAGGCAGTTCTCCACCAGATCGACGATTTCGTTATCGCTAAACGGCTTCTCGATAAAGTCGGCGGCGCCCCCTTTGAGCGCGGCCACCGCCATCGGTACATCCCCGTGCCCGGTCAAAAACACCACCGGCGGCGTGTATGCGTATTCTTTCAGCCGTTCAAACAGTTCGGTGCCGCTCATGCCGGGCATCCGCACATCAAGGATCAGGCAGCTAAAGCGTTCTGGCGCGTAATCAGCCAGAAACAGTTCGGCCGAGGCAAAGGCCTGGACTTCGTGATCGCGCGTAGAAAACAGCCAGGCCAGCGCGTCGCGCAACGCGTCGTCGTCATCGACGATCGCAATGCGGCCGAAGTTGTTGGCTTTCATGGTGATGCGCTCCCTCAATGCGGTTTGCTGTTGTGGCGGCCGAGGCCGGTCATTCCGGCAGCCTTTATAACGCTTTTGTGGCATTCCCGATAGTTCAGGCCTTTACCCATACCACCGCGCGCCAGACATGCCGTGGCTTGATTACGGTTCCAGCGCCACTTCTTCGGCGCTGGAAAACGGCAAGGTAAAGTAAAACCGCGTGCCGCCGCGGGATTGCTTCAACGCCCATACGGCCATGATGGTGTTCGATAATCGAGCGGCAGATATTCAGGCCGATGCCCATGCCGGTGTCTTTGGTGGTGTAAAACGGCTTGAACAATTGCTCTTGTTGTTCGGGCGCAATGCCCACGCCGCGGTCGGCAATCACCACGCGTAGCATATCGGCCTCCCGCGTCAGATTGATCGCCAGGATGCGTTGCGCGGGCGGCACATGGTCCATCGCTTCCATCGCGTTTTTTGATCAGGTTGAACAAGACCTGCTCCAGCATGACCGCATCGGCAAATATCGGCGGCATGCCTTCGCTTTGCAGAATGGACACATCCACCATGCGTCGCACGATTTCGTGGCCCAGCAAGCCGAGCACCGTATCCAGCAAGGTATTGATATCGCAACGCTGGCGCCGCGGTGCGCGCCGCTGCACAAATTCGCGGATGCCACGAATGATGTGGCCGGCGCGTTTGGCCTGCTCGCCCATCTTGTCCAGCGCCTGGCCCAGTTGGCCCAGATTTGGCGTGGCACTGGACAGCACGTTGCGGCAACCCGACACATAACTGGCAATCGCCCCAGCGGCTGATTCAGCTCATGCGCCAGGCTGGATGCCATTTCGCCCATGCTGATCAGGCGCGCGGTTTGTTGCAGCGCCTCGTTTTGCTGGCGTTCCCGTTCACTGGCCGATTTGAGCGCGGTGGCATCGGTGGCAATTTCCAGCCATACCGCCGAGCCATCCACCCAGGTACTTTGCCGACTCTTGATCTGATACCAGCGATCGCGAAACCCGTCGTACCACTCTGCATCCACGGGCGGTTCGGCGCGGCGCGTCACAAACGGCAAAATACAGCAGCGGCCGCGTAGATCGGGCAACTGGAAGGCGCGATCAAATTGCAGATTGGACATCAGCAATTCGCCCGTCTCGGCATCCGAGACCGCCACCGCCGCATCCAGCCCGTTCAGCACCGCCACAAAGCGCTCATGCGAGGCTTGCAACGCTTCGCGCTCGCGGCGGATTTCGGTGACGTCGTGCAGCGACCCCATCCAGCCGATATGGCGACCATCGCCGTCGACCAGGCGCGAGGCATTGATCCGCACATCAAAGCGCTCGCCGCTACGCCGCATCAATCGCACCATAAAACCGCCCGGCTCGATGTGGCCGGCAATGATGGCTCATAGGTGGCCTGGCAACGCTCGAATTCTTCCGGCGGCCAATACGGCATCGGCGCTTTGAAGTCGCGCATTTCTTCTGACGAATAACCGACCATTTCGCAGAACGCGCGATTGGCATAGATGATGCGCCCGTAGCGGTCATAGGCAATCATGCCCGAGCTCAGCGACGCATCGACCGCATGCCGGAACGCCACTTCGGCCTTCAACCTGACCTCCGCCTCGGCCCGCACCCGCATCATGCGGCTGAGCGCGGCGGTAGACGCCAGCATCGACACAGCCAGAATCAACAGCAAGGCGGGCAGAATGTCGCCGGTGGCAGACAGCGAGGTCGCATACAAATCCGCCTTGAGCTGCATGCCCAGCGGCGGCGCGGTCAGCAAGATGGTGTGGCTGATGCCCGAGGTATCCAGCTGGCGCTGGAATTTGGACGTCACCGGATGGTTGTCATGGTCGAGCAAAGACACCTGGTAGCGCTGCGCAATCCACCATGGCACTTGCTGTTGCAACAGCGTATCGAGCGCGATGCTGGCCACGATAAAGCGGCGGTGGTCGGGTGTGGCTACCGCGTAGGTCACCTTGGGTTCGCCGTGCGACAAGGTGACATCGCTCCAACCGCCCTGCCCCTCATACGGCACCGCCCACGCCGATTGTGAGGTATGCCAGATCACCTCGCCGTGGCCATCCTGGATTGAGAGACTGCTGATTTCCGGGCTGGTCTGGATCAGTGACAGCACGCGGGCCTGGAACACCGGCGAATTGAGATCCGTGACATTCAGCGTGGCCGCCAGGCCCGACAACGACTGCAGATCAAAAGTAATCTGCTGCTCGATAGCCTGCTTTTGCCAGAGCAGATCCTGCTCCAGCAATGCGGCGCGTTGGCTGCTGGCCTCGTCGCGCGATTGCAACAGATAGGCCGCAAAGGCAAGGGTAAACACGCCGGCCAGCAGACCCGGTATCAGCGGCAGCCAGCGTGCAAATCGGTGGGGAGGCTCATGCCCCGGGTTTTACGACATTCACCAAAGGCTGTCCATTATGGAATGCCGTGACATTGGCCAATACGGTCTCGGCAATGGCGGTAAGCGCTTCTTCGGTCAAAAAGCCCTGGTGCGAGGTGATCATCACGTTTGGAAAGGTGGTGAGCCGCGCCAGCATGTCGTCCTTGAGCGCCTCATGCGACAAATCCTCAAAGAACACGCCTTCTTCGTACTCGTACACATCCAGCCCCACACCAAACAATTTGCCGGTCTTGAGCGCGCGCAACAGCGCTTTGGTATCAATCAGCCCACCGCGACTGGTGTTGATGATGACCGAGCCATGCTTCATCTGCGCCAGCGTTTCGGCGTTGATCATATGCTGCGTGGTCGGCGTCAGCGGCGCGTGCAAAGACACGATGTCGGATTGCGCCAGCAAGGTGGGCAGATCGACAAATTCGCAACCAAGCTCGGCAGCGCGCTCCGGCGAGGCATTGTTGTCATAGGCCAGCACGCGGCAGCCGAAGCCTTTGGCGATATTCATCGCTGCCACGCCGATCTTGCCCGCACCGATCACGCCAAAGGTGCGGCCATGCAGGTTAAAGCCCACCAGGCCATCCAGCGAAAAATTGCCTTCGCGTATGCGTTGATAGGCGCGATGGGTTTTGCGCACCAGCGTCAGCAACAGCGCAAACACGTGCTCGGCCACTGCTTCGGGTGAATACGCCGGCACGCGTGTGACCGGGATGCCCATTTCTTCGGCCGCGGCGATATCCACGCCATTAAAGCCGGCGCAACGCAAGGCAATCAGCTTGACGCCTGGTGCTTGAGCTCGGTGATAACGGCACGGTCGAGCTTGTCATTAACAAACGGGCACACCACATCAAAGCCCGCCACCAACGGCGTGGTGTGGCGGTTCAGCCGGTCTTCAAAATAAGTCAGTTCGTAGCCGTAGCGCTGGTTGGCGCTATCCAGCCCGGCCCGGTCGTAGCGTTTGCTGTCGAATACCGCGATACGTATCGTCATCGTTTGGTCCTGCGTGCTTTTATCAAAATCGAAAAATCATAATCGGCGTATGGGCTTACTGACCCAGCCAGATTGGTGTGCGCGCAGCTCAACATCCGTTCGTGCCACAAATGGCCATTGAGTTGCTCCGACACAGCGGCCGCCTCGGTATCGCCCAGATCAAGCGTGATCAGCGCGGCCAGCTTATCGCTCAAACCCTCAGCCAGCGTGATTTCGCCCAGGCCCGGCACCCCCAGATCACTGAGCAGGATACGGATATCGTCCACGGACACTTCGGGCGGGATATTGCCTAGCAGAATTTGCGACATGGGCGGGGCACTCCAGATAAGCAGCAATTAGAAAGAAAGCTGAAAGGCGGACAAACGCGATAGTGCGCTTGCCGGATTACGAGGACAAGTTGCGGCGCGCCCGTGCGCGATGCCCGGCAAAGCGGCCCCGGTTGGCAGCCAGCGACAGATAAGTCGGCGCAATCGCCTCCATCGCGGAAGCGGGCTGGCCGCTTAAACGCGGAAACGGCTGCTCGCTGATGTTATCCAGCGTCATCGAATCAAAATTATCCAGCTCATCGGCTTGCCCGGCAGCATGCCCAACAAGCTGGCCTGCAGGCGCCCGGCCCAATCCGGCAAGGCCCACACCGGGCGTGGATTGCCGCTGATCACGCCCACATAGCGGACGATCTCGGCCAGCGTATACACGCGCGGCCCGGCCAGATCGATGGTCTTGCCGATATAAGCGGGATCCAGCAGCGCCTGCACAAAGGCGGCCGCCACATCTTTGACCCACACCGGCTGGAAGCGGGCATCGGCCCGCGCCAGCGGCATTACCGGAAACCGCCGTTGCAGTTCAGCAAACAAGGTCAAAAAACCGGTCGCCTTCGCCAAAAAAATCACCGAAGGCCGAAAGATGGTCCATTGTTCATGGCTGGCGCGCACGGTGTCTTCAGCACGACCTTTGCTGCGCAGATAGTGCGATGGGCCATCCGCCGCCGCCCCCAGCGCGCTCATATGTAGATAGCGTTGCACGCCGGTGGCGCGGCAGGCTTCGAGCACATCGCAAGTCAGTTCGTAATGGTTACGCTCAAACGCGCGCGGCGTGCCTTGCAGGATGCCGATCAGATTGATGACGGCGCTGCTGCCGAGGATGAGTTGCGGCAGCACGCTGCGATCATGAATATCGGCCTGCACCAGCGTCACATTGGGCAAGGTGAGCAAGCGGCCGCGCATGCGTTCGCGGTCACGCGTGGGCACCACCACGCGATAACCGGCGCGGCAAAGTTGCGCGGCCAGATAGCCGCCGACAAAGCCGCTGCCGCCCAGCATCAACACCGGAGAACGCTGACTGGATGCACTCATGCTGCGCTACTGACCTCATCGGCAGCCGCCCCGACCGCAGCGGCCTTACTGGTTGGCAGCAGGCTCCGCCGCACTGGCCGGCTGATCCGCGCCGTTGTCGGTCGCCTCATCGGCGGCTGGCACATCGGGGCTGACTGGCGGTACGGCGTTCTTTGACGGCACCGGCTGCAAACGTTGATGGAAGGACGTGGATATGCCAAAGGTGGCGCCGTAATACTGGGCGTTGGTCATCACCTTTTTTCACGTAATCGCGCGTTTCATCAAACGGAATGGTTTCAATATAGATAACCGGATCAAGTTGGCGATCTTCTTGCCACGCCTTGGCGCGCCCCGGCCCGGCGTTGTAACCGGCCGTCGCCAGGATGGCCTGACCGCTCAAGCGGTCGGTGATATAGCGCAAATAAAAGGCGCCCATCGCGACATTGGTGTCGGCATCGGTCAGCGTCGACACATCCAGCTTTTTTCTGTCCGTTCTTGCGCGCCACCCATTGCGCGGTAGACGGCATCAGTTGCATCAAACCGGTGGCGCCCACCGGCGAGCGGATATCCGCCACAAAGCGGCTCTCCTGACGAATCAGCGTATACCCAGGCCGGATCCAGCCCTTGCTGGCGTGCTTCGCGTTCGATGGCGCTGCGATACGGGGTGGGGTATTTCATGCCCAGCGGAGCCAGCGTTCTGGCGCGTTCGGCTGCGTAGATGGAGCGATCATACAAACGCTTGCGATCCGCCAGCGTGGCCGCCGCCACCAGTTGTTGCGCGGTCAGCGGCCGCATGGCGGCGTTCCACTCGCGGATGCCTTCCAGCCGCCAGTTCTGCTCAAACAAGGCCAGAGCGCGCTGCACGCCGGCGCGGTCATTGACGTTGCGGATATCGTCCTCGGTCGGGCGATACGGTGCTGGATCCGCTTCCAGCGTCGGGCCCGCTTCTTCTCGAGCCAGCAAGGCATAAAAATCGTCGCCAGCGCTCAACTTCGCCAGCAGCGGTGCGGCTTCGGTCGGCCGGTTCAAGCGCTTGAGCGCCTCGGCTTTCCAGTACACCCAGGCACTGTCATCGGCTTGTTCCGGCGGCATGGCGTTGATGCGATCGAGCACGCTGCGTACATCGTCAGCCCGTAACGCGGCCCGTACCGACCATGCGCGCCCGGTGGCATCCAGCCCGTCCAGCCCGCCTTTATCAAACCAGGCGCTGGCCTGTGGATGTTGCTTGCGCGCCGCGATGACAGCGATCTGCTGCCACTCATACCGCGCATCCGCCTGCGGCAGGCCAGTCAGACTCGCTAATAAAGCCGCCCCGCGCTCGGGATCAGTGCGCGCGGTGCGGTTAACAATAAACAAAGCCACTTCGCGCCCGGCACGGCTGCCAAGGCCAAGCCTGGGCAACACCTTGGCCGGCTGGTTGGCCGCCAGTCCAAGATTGCGCCCGGTCAGCTCGGGTGGGAAGCCCACCCGCGGCGCCAGTTGCGTGGCAAACGCCGGTCGATTGGCGGCCAGGGCCAGCCGGATGCGTGCCCAGGCATCATCCTGATTCAGCACCCCGGCGTTAAACATGGCCTCAAATACCGGCGCGCAACTATCCGGCTGCCCTTTATCGCTAAACCACGCCCCACGCAAAGCGCGCAGATTGGCATTGCCCGTCGTCGCCATCTGCGCCTGTGCCGCCAGACACTGCAGGTCTAGCGCAGGCGCTTCCAGCTTGCTGTACTCCGGCAAAAAACCGCGCCCAATCCTGGCGCTTGCCCAACTCACGCAACCATTCCAGCCGCAGCCGATCCGCCAACGGCGAGCCGTCAAAGCGCTCAAAGAACGCGTTAACGTCGTCGGGCGAAATCTGCGTGATCTGCGTGCTGATCAGGTAATAGCGCGGATACATCTCCAGCGGCTCACCGCGCGCGTCATCCGCCATACGCTGGATCGCCACCACATCACGACTGCGCGCGGCATCACGCAAGGCAGTCAGATCGATGCGCGCATGGGCAGTGGCGGCAGTAAGAACAAGCAGGGCGAGCAGAGACAGTTGTTTCAGTTGTTTCATCGGAAAGGCTTGGTTTTAAAGGCGGGGCGCACGAATTGAAGCGTTGCGGGAAGCATAGGGTAAGGCAACACGGGCTACAACCGGCAGTGGACACTCTTTTGCAGACGGCTACGCCGCAACCAGGTTCCCGCAGGCGGACCAGATGGCCGTGCCGGGAGGACAACTTTCAATAAAACCCAGCCACGCCCCCCCCCTTGCCCGATCCGGACATTAACCATCCGGACCGGTAGGGAGAAGTAAGCCGGAGCAATACGGGGCAGTGGCCAGTTGTGCTCACCGCGTTGTGAATTGACTGCCGCAATATACTTCTCGATAGCATTGGATGGTGGGTCACGACCACCCGATGAGACGTTGGCGGCTCGTGGCGGGAACGGTGACAAATCAGACGGCAGTGGCCATGCGGGATGCGAGCGAAGCACGCGATGCCGATATTCACTGTCACCCGTCGCCACCACGCCCACCCGATGTTGCGCAGCAACGAGGCAGCAAGCCTGGCCAACAGCTGCCATTACCTGTCGAGGGAGGGGAAGGAGACCCGTTTTTTTGGGGCTCCGTCCGACCGAAGTTCCGCGGAGCGGCAGCTGAGCCATTGAAGTAACAGACGGTCCGTTTCGGTTTTTTGACTTACGGGCCCCCTGGCGAGCGAA
>BBFD01000092.1 GCA_001313065.1 Silvimonas sp. JCM 19000 | reverse complement strand
CCTGGCCTGTTATTGCTGGGCGCAGTGGGGCTATGCGCACGTCAGCGCCGCCCGCGTCACCTTGCTGGAGCCCGCCCATGAAACCGCTATTGATCGCCAGCCTGCTGGCCTGCGCCGCCAGCGCCTCGGTGCAGGCGCAACTGATTACCTTCAGTGACTTTGTTTCGCCCAATACCGGCAGCACCATGGGCCAGCCCGCCACTTATCAGGGGCTGGAAATCGACGGGTTCTTCAGCACGGTGACGGCCTCTGCCGACTATGTTCCGTTTCCGAGCGGTACTCAGGCGCTGTCGAATAACTTTTACTGGGGTGGACCGGTGCAGACCCTGCGCGGGCTCACGCCGTTTATTTTTGCCAGCGCCGAAGTCGCTCCCCTGGTGGTCGACGGTTACTACGGCTTTGCCGCGGACGGTCTGCAAATCGATGGTTACCGCAACGGCATCAAAATCGCCACTGCCACTTACGATTTCGGCGCGGCCAATCCGGACTTTGCCTGGTATTACGCCAGCAGTGGCTTTGATCAGCCGGTCGATACCCTGGCCTTCACACCGCTGTCATTCGGCTTTAAAGGCCAGGGCTATTTGCTGGACGCGCTCAATATCACCCCGGTACCGGAGCCAGCGACATGGGCTTTGCTGGGCATAGGCGCGGTGGCGGTGTTTGCCCGCCGGCGCAGCCATTTGCGCAAACCCTGATCTGCAGCACCACATTGTTGCAGCGTGCCGGGCCGCCCCGCCCGGCTTTTTAATGCCCGCAAAGATAATAATATTAATAATCTAAGCCGGTAAAAACCGTGCGCAGCCGGAACGCAATTGCTGCATAGCATCAATGCCACGCCAGGATTTGCAAGGCGCGACGTCAAAAAAAATCTCATCGCAGCCCGTCGGCGCGTAATTAATATTTTTTTTCTGCATTTATAGATATTATTAGCTCCGCTTGCACTACGGCCGCGCAGCGTGCGGCAGAAGTCGGTGCAAGAAGCGGATGCCCGCAACGGCATCCAACCCTGCCCGCTGCGGCGGGCCGCTGGAGGAGATCAACAAGATGGGAAATCGATACAACCGCGCTTTGCAGGCGCTGGCGGGGGGCGCCACGGCGCTACTGCTGGCGCTACCGGCCTATGCCGACACCTGGACCAATTACGGAGGCAACTGGTCGCATAGCGGCAGCACGCACACCGTGGATGCCGGTCTCGGCAACAAGGCCATACAGGCAGGCACCAGTTATCAAAGCTCAACCATGGAGGCCGATATTGCCTTGGGCGCCAATGGCGACGCCGGCTTTATTTTCATGCCAGCAATCTGGTACCGGTACCGATGCGTATTCCGGCTATTACGTGGGCCTGAATACGCAAAAGAACACCGTGGTATTAGGCCGCGCCAACAATAACTGGACGCAGATGATCGCGTATCCCTACACCATCAATCCCAATACCGCGTATCACCTCAAACTGGTGACGGCGGGCAAGCGCATCGAAGTGTTCGTGAATAACGTGCAGGTACTAAGCGCGGCCGATGACACCTATCTGAACGGCGCGGCCGGTTTACGGGTCATGGGCACCAACGCCACCTTCAGCAATGTCAGCATCACCGATAACGGCAGCCAGACCGTGCCCACGTGGAATTTCTCCAGCGTGAAAGGCGCGGTTTATACGCCGACCAATGCGGTTAATTACATCGAGTGGTGGCAGTCGTACGACTCGGCCATCGTGGATAGAGAGCTGGCGTATGCGCAGATTTATGGCATCAATACCGTGGCGATTTATCTGCACTATCTGCTGTGGGAAAACGACAAAGCCGGCTTGCTCAACAAGCTGGAAAATTTTCTGCAAATTGCCAATCGGCGCGGCATCAAGGTCTCGCCCATCTTCTTTGATGATTGCTGGGGCACCAATGCCGACGGCAGTGTGCGGCAACCGGCATTAGGCGCTCAGGCGCGCCGGTTCCCGGCATTCATAACAGCCGTTGGGTGCAATCGCCAGGCCGCGCCATCAAAAAAAACGTTTATCCCGCCAGCTACAAGGCGCAAATCCGCCAATATGTGCAGGACGTGGTCAACGCGCATCTCAACGACAACCGCATTATCTTCTGGGAACAACTTAATGAAGCCGGTTGTACCGGCGATTTGCCCGATCAATCGCGCGATTTGATGAACGATGCCCGCATCGCCATCAAAGACACTGGCACCAGCATCCCGGTGGGGTCGCCAACGGTGCAGATGTCGGAGCCCACGTATTTTTTCGGATTTCTTTTCTTTCCACCCTTATGGCGGCGATTATCCCGGCCCCTATGGCAGCACCGTACTCAATTCCGAAAGCATGAATCGCGGCAGCCAGAGCGTGCCCGGTATCGTGACCAATTACGGTGGCCGCGGCACCGGCTACATCATGTGGGAACTGGGCATCGGCCGGACCAACACGCGTTTTCCCTGGGGTAGTCCGCAGGGTGCGGCAGAACCGACCACGCCTTTCCACGGCATCGTTTATCCCGATGGACATCCGTGGCAAGTGGCTGATGTGGTGGCGTTGAATGGCGCGCAGGCCAATATGCCGGTGTTTGGCGTGACCTATTTCAATGGCAATTTCGCCACGCAAATCAAGACCTCGATTACGCCGTTAATTGATTTCGATTTGAACACCGAACGCGGCACGGCATCGCCCGATGCCTCGGCCGGGGTGAGCGAAACCAATTACGCCATCCGCTGGACCGGCACCTTGCGCCCCACCAGCAGCGAAACCTTCACCGTGTACGCCGATAGCGACAATATCGCGCGGGTCTGGATCAACAATGTGCAGGTGATCAACAAGACCAGTGCCGGCCGCAGCACCAGCCAGGGCAGCATCGCCTTAAGCGCCAACACCAATTACCCGGTGACGGTGGAATATGTGCATGGCACCGGCGCGTCCAATATGCACGTGACATGGTCCAGCGCCAGCATGAGCCGACGCGCCCTGTCGGTGATAGCCCCGGCATTTGCCCCGGCCAGCGTGCGCTTTGGCGCCAGCAATATCGCCGGCAATTTCATACGCCATCAAAACTCGCGCGCCCGCATTGATCCGAATGTGACACCGGCCGCCGATTCACAATGGCGTATGGTGCCAGGTCTGGCCGATCCGCTGGCGGTGTCGTTTGAATCTATTAATTATCCGGGCCAGTATTTGCGCCATCGCAATGGCGAAGTCTGGAAAGATGCCAATGACGGCACCGATTTATTCAAAGCCGATGCCACCTGGCGGCCGCGCGTGGGTTGGGCTGATCCGGGCAATATCTCGTTTGAATCGTATAACTATCCGGGCAATTTCATGCGCCATCGCGATTCATTGCTATACAGCGAGCCGATCCTCAATAGCTCATCCGCGCTGGATAAATCGGATGCAACTTTTGTGATCAATTAATCTGCTTTGCCGCAGCTAAATAAAAAACCGGCGCAATCGTTTTTTTATTGCGCCGGTTTTTTTTATTCCAGCAACGCTTTATTGCGAACCGTAAACTGTCTGGCCTGAATCAGTTGATTGCACAATCTGATATTGCCCATCCACTTTTTTTTCGATAACGTCTTTACGCGTGCCGCTGGATTTGATGACCGGCACCATATTAAACGTGTACGCCAGCTCAACCGTGGCAGAACGTTCATCCTGGCTGAGCGTTATTGATTTGATATCCACCTTGTAGGCGATAGCGCCCGCGCCATTGTTGGCGTCACGTTGTTTGCGGATCGCTTCAAAAGTCTTTTTTTTGCGTATCGCAGGTTTCGGCCTTGCTGACTTTCTGGCCGAATTGCTCGCTCACATTCAAACCTTCAAAGCTGTCTGCATATTCATTGCACAAGGCATCGGTCTGCATTTGCACCGTATTGTCAAAATCATTTTTTATAGAATTCTTTAACCCCATCCCCGGATACTTTTTTTACTGCTGACGTAGGCATAAGCACCCCCTGCCACGCATAACGCGACTGCGATCACCACTTTATTCATTGCTGATCCCCTTGTTATGTCCATACTGGTGCATGCAAAGGCAAATACGCACCGAATCGGCCGATACTGCTTTTTCCAGTCCCCACTGGAATTCGACTGATCCGATGCCCTGACCTGTATTTGCAATCACGCGCTGACATTGCCAGATACGTCATGGACAAATCAAGAAACACATTTGCCATTGTCCTCTTTAAAACACAATTCCCGATTTATCCGCCAACAAATGCGTTTTAAATGCCGCTTTAAATGCAATGCGCCAGCGCACACGGCGCTATCGGTGGGAGCGGGACACATCACGCGGCAGCGACTGACTGCCGCGTGCGCCAGACTAGCCCGGGTTTTTTTTGATCGGCCGACAGCCAAGTCGGGCGCAGGCTTATTCAGTGTGCACCCGGCCGGTGCCAGCATGGCTACACGTACTACCAACACGGGAGTCACATCATGCAAGGCAAAAAAACACCATCAAACTATTGCTCAGTAGCGCCGCGCTGTTGTGCGGCACCGCCATGGCCGCTGGCACGCCTCCGGCACCGCAAGACGGCGCCAGCTTGGCAATAACTCCACGGCCGGCACCAACAATGGTCAGACCCAGCAACGGCTGGACACCAATGTGGGTGGCACCGCCAATGGCGGCGGAGGCGCGGCCAACAGCCCGGGTGCCACCAACGGCAACAGCAATCTGAACGCCAGCCCGGCCAATAACGACAACACCAGCAATATGGTGCCAGGCCGCAGCACCAGTGGCGGCACGCCGACCATCAATAACGGCGCCACCAATGGCATCGAGGGCGGCGCTAATCCGGCCACTTTGCAACCGGGTAACGGGGGTTCAACCCGAGGCGATCTGAACGGCCAATAAGTGCGATGGGCATTTTGTTAACAAGGCGGTGCGTGCTTCTGCGGGAAACACGCGCCGCGCGCGCTCGCAGCGGCTATAAAACACATCATTGCCATTATTAAAAAGGCCCGCCCCGCCTATGACCCGCGCACGCAATTCGTTTGTGATCAGGCTGGTTGCGGGCGTACTGCTGATGAATGCGTTTGTCTATTTGCTGGTGGGCGCCGCGCTGTATCAAAGCCATCTGCAATATGAACGCCAGACCATACTTTCCACGCAGAACCTGGCGCAGACGCTGTCGATCAGCGTGTCCGGCACGCTCAAGAAAATCGACGTCAGCCTGTTTGCCGTGGCGCATGAAGTAGAAGGCCAATTACGCCGCGGCGAACTGGAGTGGCCCCATCTGGCCGACTGGGTGCGCCAGCAACATCGTCTCAGCCCGAACTGGACGGCATCCGCATCAGCGACGCGCGCGGCCGGCTGCAATACACCGAGGGCGCCATCGGCAAAACGCCGCTTAATTCGGCCGACCGACCGTTTTTTTCCAGCAACTGGCGGTGGCACCGCCTGAAACCGTGGTCATTTCCGACCCGCTGATCAGCCGTATTACCCATACCTGGGGCATGGTGGTGGCGCGGCGCATTACCGGGCCCCAGGCGAATTTGCCGGTGTGGTGTCCGGTTTTTTTGCCGCTGGCGTATTTTCGCGAATTGTTTGTGCCGCTCGATATCGGCGAGCACGGTTTGATTACCCTGCGCGATACGCAAATGCGCTTGTGGATCCGGATTCCGGAAGTCGGTGATGGCAATCCAACGGCGGGCAACACCACGGTATCGCAAGCCACCGCCGATATGGTGCGGCTCCACCCGGACGGCGCCACTTACGAGACGGTGGTCTCGCTGGATGGCGTGCGCCGGCGCATGGCCTTTCGCCGTGTGGACCGTCAGCCGCTGTATATCTTTGTCGGCGAAGCCACCCAGGATTATCTGGCCGGTTGGTATCGCGAACTGGAGGTCAGTCTGGCGCTGGCTTGCGGCTTTACCCTGATCACGCTGGGCGCGGCCAATAACTCGTATCGGCGCCGCCGCAATGAGCTTGCCACCATCGAACAACTACGCCAGAGCAAAGAAGAAGCCGAGCGCTCCGGCACACGCTTTCGCACGCTGTACAACGCCACCGGCGATGCAGTATGGCTGCGCGACGGTGACCACATCATCGATTGCAACGACGCCGCTTTGCGCATGCTGGGTGCGCAAAGTGCCGAGCAACTGAAGGCGCTGACCATGCGCGATTACTGGGCGCCCACCCAGGCCAATGGCGAGGATGCTTTCGAGCGCGGGCGTGAGCTGGTCAAAACTGCGTTTCGCGAAGGCAGCGTGCGCTTTGAATGGCTGTTCAAGCGGCTGGACAACGGCGTGATTTTCCCCACCGAAATCCTGCTCAACGCGCTGGAATTGGACGGCCGCCCGATACTGCAACTGGTGGTGCGCGACATTACCGAACGCAAAGCCACCGAAGCGCAAATCCGTCATCTGGCCTACTTTGACCCGCTGACCAGCTTGCCCAACCGTCGCCTGCTGATGGACCGCCTGCAACAGGCACTGACCAATAGCGCCGACACCGGCGAGCTGGGCGCTTTGATGATTCTGGATCTGGATAACTTCAAGGTGCTGAACGATACGCAAGGCCACGCCGTGGGCGACCGTTTGCTGGTGGCGGTGGCCGAGCGCATCCAGTCCTGTTTACGCCCGCGCGATACCGTTAGCCGCTTGGGCGGCGATGAATATGTGGTGTTGCTGGAAATGCTGGGCGGCGACCGCGCCGGCGCCGAGTTGCAAGCCGAAGCCTATGCCGAGCAGATCCGCAGCATCCTCGACCAGCCCTATTCCATCCTCGACGAAGAAGTGGGCCATCACAGCACCGCCAGCATCGGCGTGACGGTGTTTGTCGATCATGCCGTGGAGTCCAGCATTTTGCTGAAACAAGCCGACGTCGCGCTGTATCAGCCAAGGCCGCCGGACGCAATGCGGTGCGGTTTTTTCAGCCCGGCGATGCAAGAGTCCATCAATGCGCGTTCGGCCATGGAAGCCGCCTTGCGCCACAGCCTGCATGGCAATGGCTTTCGGCTGTTCTACCAACCGCAGGTGCATCTGGATCAGGGTTGATTGGTGCCGAAGCGCTGGTGCGCTGGTTTCCCGAGCAGCATCAGGCCGTTTCGCCCGCGCAATTCATCCCGGTGGCGGAAGACAGCGGCTTGATTATTCCACTCGGTTACTGGGTGATGCAGACCGCCTGCCAGCAGTTGCGCACCTGGCCGCCGACCCGCACAAACGCGATCTCAAGATTGCCATCAACGTGAGCGCGCGCCAGTTTCACCAGCCCGATTACGTCGAGCGCGTGCGCGAGGCGCTGCAGGAATCCGGCGCCAATCCAGCGCGCTTGCAGCTGGAATTGACCGAAAGCGTGGTGCTGGAAAACGTCGACGAAGTGGTCGAACGCATGCGCGCCATCCGTGCGCTGGGCGTCACTTTTTTCGCTCGATGATTTTGGCACCGGCTTCTCCTCGCTGTCTTATCTGAAACGGCTGCCGCTGGACCAGATCAAGATCGACCAATCGTTTGTGCGCGATGTGATGACCTCCGCCAACGACGCCGCCATTGTGCGCGCCATCGTCGCCATTGCCCGGTCGTTAGGCTTGCAGGTGATCGCCGAAGGCGTAGAAAACCAGGCGCAACTGGATTTTCTGACCGAAGCCGGCTGCCGCGTCTGCCAGGGCTACCTGTTCGGCCGCCCCGAGCCAATCGAGCATTGGCAAGCATGACCGCCCAGTTCGCATAGGGTGGGTCTAGACCCCCCCCCAAAGCGGCCGGCCAAGAACAACGCGGCACGGGATCGACGGCTGTGTCTGGTGGGTCTCGACCACCCTATGCCGACGCAAACCAGGCCATGTAGCAATCGTCCGTCACCATTTCCCGCACTATCCCGCAGCGCGGTTGCGCGCATCGCCGTCAGGCTGTAACCCGCGATCTGGTTAGCATGCAAGCATGACTATCGCTGCCCCGCACGCCCCGTTCCGTTGTGCTTGCCCGCCCACTTCAGGAGCCCGCTCATGAACCTGGTGGTCGCACGCCCCGAAGGCTTGTACTGCCCACCTGGCGATTTTTTTATATCGACATGGCGGCCGGTAGAACGGGCCGTGATTACGCACGGCCATTCCGACCATGCGCGCTGGGGACATGCGCATTATCTGGCGTCACAAGCCGGGCTGGGCATCCTGCGCGCGCGCCTGGGTGAGATCAATGTGCAAGGCCTGCCCTATGGCGAGACGCTGCTGCACCACGGCGTCAAACTCAGTCTGCACCCGGCCGGGCATGTGCTCGGTTCGGCGCAAGTGCGGCTGGAATACGCGGGCGAAGTGTGGGTGGCCTCGGGCGATTACAAAACCCAGTACGACCCCACCTGTCTGCCGTTTGAGCCGGTGCGCTGCCACACCTTTATCACCGAATCCACCTTTGGCCTGCCTATCTATCGCTGGCAAGATCCCACCGAATTGTTTGATCAGGTCAACGCCTGGTGGCGCAGTAATGCAGCGCAAGGACGGCCATCGGTGTTGTATTGCTACGCCTTTGGCAAGGCCCAACGCATCCTGGCCAGTATTGATCCTGCGATCGGCCCCTTGATCATGCACGGCGCAATCGAACCGCTGAACCGCATGTATCGCGAGCAAGGCGTGCAGTTGCCTGAGACCCGCTACGCCGGGGACGTCGAAGACCGGGCGCTGGCCCGCACCGCGCTGATCCTGGCGCCGCCGTCGGCCAGTGGCAGCACGTGGTTACGCCGCTTTCCCGATTACGCCGAAGCCTTTGCCAGCGGCTGGATGCAAGTGCGCGGCAACCGGCGGCGCCGTGGCATCGAGCGCGGCTTTGCCCTGTCTGATCATGCCGACTGGCCCGGCCTGAACTGGGCCATTGCCCAAACCGGTGCGCAGAACGTGTATGTCACGCATGGCTCGACCGATGTGCTGGTACGCCATCTGCGCGACCAGGGGCTGAATGCGCAGATTTTCAAGACAGAATACGGCGACGAGGACGACACCCCACCGGCCAGCGATGATGCGGCCGCTCCGGCAGAGGGGGCGTCATGAAGCAATTTGCCGCGCTGTACGAAAGCCTGGACGGCATGACCGCCAACAACGCCCGCCTGGCGGCGGTGGTCGACTATCTACGCAACGCGCCACCCGCTGACGCGGCATGGGCGGTGTATTTTCTGGCGGGCGGCAAACCGCGCCAGCTGGTGCCGACGCGTTTGCTGCGCGAACTGGCGCAAACGATGTCCGGCCTTGCCGACTGGTTGTTTGATGAGTGTTACCACGCCGTCGGCGATCTGGCCGAAACCATCGCGCTGGTGCTGCCGCCGCCCACACACGCCACGGACGTGCCTCTGGCGCAGACCATGACGCAATTGCTGGCGCTGCGCTTGCTTAGCCCGCCGCAACAACAAGCCGCGCTGCGAGAAATGTGGCAGGCCATGGATCGCTGGCAACGCCTGGTCAGCATCAAGTTGATTACCGGCAGTTTGCGGATCGGCGTATCGCGGCTCACGGTGACGCGGGCACTGGCGCAGATCGGCAAGCTCGATCCCAAAGAAGTGGCTCAGCGCCTGGTCGGCTACACCGCAGGCCAGGCGGCGCCGGATGCCGAACATTATCTGGCACTGGTGGCGCCGCCCGACGAAACCGGCGGCGCACGCGGCGGCCAGCCCTACCCCTTCTTTCTGGCGCATGCCTATGCCCAGCCACTGGACGTCATGGCCGAACAACTCGGCCCGGCGAGCGACTGGCAAGTAGAATGGAAATGGGATGGCATCCGCGCCCAACTGGTCAAACGCGCGGGCGAAGCTGGGTCTGGTCACGCGGCGAAGAACTGGTGACCGATCGCTTTCCCGAACTGGCCGCGGCGGGCATGTACTTGCCCGATGGCACCGTCATCGATGGCGAAATCGTGGTGTGGCTGCAAGACCGGGTGGCGCCGTTTGCCCTGCTGCAACAACGCATCGGCCGCAAGAATCTGACTGCGCGCGTGCTGCAACAAGCGCCGGTGGTATTGCTGGCGTATGACCTGCTGGAATGGCAGGGTCAGGACTGGCGGCAACGCCCGCAGCGGGAACGGCGCGCGCAATTGCAGGAAGTGGTGGCGGCCTGTAACGCGCCCGCCCTCAGCCTGAGCCCCTTGCTGCTGGCGCCTGATTGGCCCGCCTATGCCGAACTGCGCACGCAAAGCCGCGCCTTGGGCGTGGAAGGCTTGATGTTGAAAGCGCAAGCGGCGCAATACGGCGTTGGCCGCACTAAGGATGTCGGCACCTGGTGGAAGTGGAAGGTCGACCCCTACAGCATTGACGCCGTGCTGATCTACGCCCAGGCCGGCCACGGCCGCCGCGCCAATCTGTATACCGATTACACCTTTGCCGTCTGGGACAAACCCATGGGCGCGCCCGACCGCATGCTGGTGCCGTTTGCCAAAGCGTATTCGGGCCTGACCGATGAAGAGATACGCCAGGTCGACGCCTTGGTACGCAAAACCACGGTGGAGAAATTTGGCCCGGTGCGCTCGATAACCCCGTCGCAAGTGTTTGAATTGGGCTTTGAAGGCATCGCCGCCAGCTCACGCCACAAGAGCGGCGTGGCGGTGCGGTTTCCGCGCATCTTGCGCTGGCGGCACGACAAACCGCTGCAAGAAGCCAATACGCTGGCCGATCTGCAAGAACTGCTGACGCCGGCGCGGCCACCCTCGAGCATGGCATGAACGCGCCCGCCTCCACTTCGGCGTTTGACCCGGCCGCCTGGTTTGCTTTACGCGGCTGGACGCCGTTTCCGTTTCAGCAAGCCACGTGGCAAAGCATCATCGCGGGCGATTCGGGCCTGCTGCATGCCTCCACCGGCTCGGGCAAAACCTGGGCCATCTGGCTGGCGGCGCTGGCGCGTTTTGGCGCAAAAAAAAGATCGAACCTTCGCCACTTAAACCCACGCGCATGACCGCGCCCAAACTGACGGTGATCTGGATTACCCCGATGCGCGCCCTCGCCGCCGACACCGCCAAGCGCTGGCCGAGCCCATCGACAGCGCGCAGCTGGACTGGACGCTATCGCTGCGCACCGGCGACACCAGCAGCAGCGAACGCGCCGCGCAAGAACGTCGCCTGCCCACTGCGCTGATCACCACGCCGGAAAGCCTGACGCTGATGCTGAGCAAAGCCACGCAGCAAGACGCGTTGGCCGGTGCGCGCATGGTGGTGGTGGACGAATGGCACGAGCTGATCGGCAACAAGCGCGGTGTGCAATTGCAACTGGCGCTGGCGCGGCTGCGCAAACTTAATCCGCAACTGCAGGTGTGGGGTTTGTCGGCCACGCTGGGCAATATCGATCTGGCACGCGAGGTGTTGCTGGCCGGCGCCCCCGGCCGCGTGGTGCAAGGCGATATCGGCAAACCCTTGCTGATCGATACGCTGCTGCCGCCCAAGCTGGAGCGCTTTCCGTGGGCCGGTCACCTTGGCATCGCCATGTTGCCGCAAGTGATCGAAGCCATTGAGGACGCGGGCACCACCCTGGTGTTTTTTGAATACGCGCTCGCAGGCCGAGCTTTGGTATCAGGCGCTGCTGGATGCGCGGCCGGACTGGGCCGGTTTGATTGCGGTGCATCACGGTTCGCTGGACCGCGAAGTCCGCGACTGGGTGGAAGCCAGCCTGAAAGCGGGCGCGTTGAAGGCGGTGGTATGTACCTCCAGTCTGGATCTGGGCGTCGACTTTGTGCCGGTGGAACGCGTGTTGCAGATCGGTTCGCCCAAGGGCGTGGCGCGCGCATTGCAACGCGCCGGCCGCTCAGGCCATCAACCTGGCCGCACTTCGCGTCTGACCATGGTGCCGACCCACAGCATGGAACTGGTCGAAGCCGCCGCAGCGCGCCACGCCATTGCCACCGGCCACCTCGAAACTCGCTTGCCGCCGGACAAACCGCTCGATGTACTGGTGCAACATCTGGTCACCATCGCGTTGGGCACCGGCTTTACCCCGCCCGAATTACTGGCCGAAGTGCGCACCGCCTGGAGTTATCGCACGCTGACGGCGCCGGAATGGGAATGGGCGCTCGGCTTTGTCCGCCAGGGCGGCAGCGCGCTCACGGCCTATCCGGAATATCGCCGCGTGGAGCCGGACGAACACGGCATCTGGCGCGTGCCCGACGCGGCACTGGCACGACGCCATCGCAGCAATATCGGCACCATCGTCAGCGACGCCAGCATGGTGGTGCAATACATGGGCGGCAAACGCCTCGGCACGGTGGAAGAAGGCTTTATTGCGCGGCTGGCCCCCGGCGACGCCTTTCTGTTTGGCGGCCGCATGCTGGAGCTGATCCGCGTTCACGAAATGACGGCGCTGGTGCGCCTGGCCAAAAAAATCCAAAGGCGCGGTGCCGCGCTGGAACGGGGGCCGCATGTCGTTCTCGACTGAACTGGCCGACGCCATGGTCGAGCAACTGGAACACGCGGCAGCCGGGACATTGCTCGGCCCGGAAATGCAGGCGGTGGCCCCCTTGCTCAAGGTGCAACAAGAATGGTCCGCCATCCCCACCCGCAGCACCTTGCTGGCGGAAGTCTGGCATTCGCGCGAAGGCAACCATCTGTTTCTGTACCCGTTTGCCGGACGCCATGTGCATCTGGGCCTGGCCTCTTTGCTGGGCTGGCGTGTGGGGCAACTGCAGCCTGCCACCTTTTCGATTGCGGTGAATGACTACGGCTTTGAATTGCTGACCAGCGCCGACGTCGACTGGCCCGCACTGCTGACGCCGCAATTGTTGAGCGACGAACATCTGCTGGAAGACGTGCTGCATAGCCTGAACGCAGGCGAACTGGCGCAACGCCGCTTTCGCGAAATTGCCCGGATTTCTGGCCTGGTGTTCCAGGGTCATCCCGGCAGCGGCGGCGGCAAAAGCGCGCGGCAATTGCAGGCATCGTCTAGCCTGTTTTATGAAGTCTTCCGCAAACACGATCCGGCCAACCTGCTGCTGACGCAGCACAAACCGAAGTGTTGCGGCAAGAACTGGAAACGGTGCGGCTGCAACAGACGCTGCGGCATATGCAGTTGCAGAGGCTCGATATCCAGAAACTGGCTCGGCCAACGCCTTTGGGTTTTCCGCTGCTGATTGAGCGCTTTCGCGAGAGTATGTCGTCGGAGAAACTGGCCGACCGCATCGCT
>BBFD01000091.1 GCA_001313065.1 Silvimonas sp. JCM 19000 | reverse complement strand
TTTATTACTGCTGTTCGCGCTGGTGCTGGCGGGTGTGGCCGTGCGGCAATGGCGTCAAGCCGGCGGGCGTGCCAGCCAGGCACAGTTTCGCCTTGCCGCGCAGATTGATTCCGATAGCGGTCGCTTTATCTGGAACGTGCCGACCGCGCTGTTGCTGGCCGCAGTAGGCGCACTCACCGGCGTATTGTCCGGGCTGTTGGGCGTGGGGGGCGGCTTTGTGATGGTCCCCTTGCTGCAGCGCTATACCCGCGCGCCGCTGCACGCGGTGATTGCCACGTCGCTGATGGTGATCGCGCTGGTGGGTATCGGCACCGTGCTCAATGCGCTGGTCCACGGCGTGGCTTTGCCGCTGCCGTTCACGCTTTACTTTGTGCTGGCGGTGGCCACCGGCATGCTGGCGGGGCGCTGGCTGGTGCAGCGCTTACGCGCTGAACCGGTTCAGCGCATCTTTGCCCTCTTGCTGGCGCTGGTGGCGCTGTCTTTGTTGTTCAGATAGCGCCATCGCGCAATACGCTAGGGCGTAATCAGGTCCAGCAAGGTATCCGAAGTCTTCTTTACTGCGCTGCCGGCTTTTTTTCCACCCCGGTCCCTAATACTTTGGGCAATCCGCTCGCCATTTTTTTTGCGGCAGATTGTCCGTGAGGGCAAATCTGGGCTGGTGCAATGGTCCGCTCACTTCGTAATCGAGGGTAATCTGGCCTTTTTTTTGTCTTTCAGCGCCGCCAGTTCGGCTTTCTCCGGCAGCCGTAACAACGCCTTGATGGGATGCAGGCCAGGTTCTTTAACCGGCTCCAGATGGCGCAAGGTAAATTGGCCGTGTGCCTTGATCTGCTTTTGTTTGACGGTGGCATCCAGGCTCAAATCAATTACCGCGTTTTTTTCAGATCAGCAAATGAATTGGTCTTTTTTTAATAGATAAGGATCGAGCTGGCTGATATCGACGTTATTCAACAGGGTTTTGCTTTGTGAGTCGCTGCTGGATTTATTGATCCAGCCGTCGAATTTAACCGTGCCGTCGCCATTTTTTGCCGGGCAACTTGCCGGTCAGGTTTAACTGGAAGGGTTCAGTAAACGCAGGCGGCTGCAAATTATCGACGGTGGCATGCACTTGCTTGACCACGATTTTGTAGGCCGGTTTGCGTATCGATTCATCAAAGAAGGCCACATCGCCATCATCAAATACCACATGGTCGATTAATTTGGCGCGGCTATTGGGGGCTGCGGCATCGCTATCCGGGCGTTTCAGATTGGGCAATAGCGCGATTTTTTTTCTCGGCCGTGCGCCGCACCGCCAGGTAATAGCCGCGTACATCCACTTGCCGGATATGGATCTGCCTGTGCAATAGCGCATCCGGATCAAACTGGAACACCACTTGCCGCGCCCGCAATGTATCACCCTCCGGCCAGTCTTCGGTCGCGCGCAGGCGCACATTGCTCAGCGTAACCGTGGACCAGCCGGTCTCGATCTGCTCAGCGCTGCCGGTGCTGCCTAAAGCTGCAATTACATGCTGTTTCAGCTCCCACAAATAGAAATACCAGGCGCCCGCACCCAATAGCGCAATCACCAATACGCCTATGCCCGTCCCCCATAGCCAACGCCGTCCTCGTGTTGCCACCGCATCCTCACTCTTTGTTTTATCCCCGCAATATTCCGGGCCAACTCTGATATTAGGGCAGGCCGGGCTGATATCGCGCAGATGCGGCAAAGACTGACGGCAAGTTCCGGGCACGACCTACGCGTGCTCGCCAGGCTTGAAAAAAGCCGGCCTGGGTGCCGGGTACGAAAATCCTCGAATAAGGGTTTTGCCTTATAAGAATTACCGACCTATATTGAGCGACATCGCTCTCCGCCACCGCCCTCTACCATGCCGCGTTTATTGCTCAGCCTGCTCGTCGGGCTGCTTTGTGCCTGTGCGCAAGCCATTGAATTGCCCAAAGCGACCCCTGAATCGCAGGGGCTGGATTCGGCGCGTTTGACGCGCATGCTCGATTATCTGCAAAGCAATGGCTTCGATACGGATTGCGTATTGCTGGCGCGCCACGGGCAATTGGTGCTGGAGTCCTATGCGGCGCCGTTTCAGCCGGGCACGGCGCATCAAATCAATTCGGCCGCCAAGAGTTTTACCTCCACACTGGCCGGGCTGGCGATCGCCGAGGGCAAATTATCGCTGGATGACACGGTGGCCAAAGTGCTGCCGCAATACGCCGATATTCCGAATGCCCGCGCCATTACCTTGCGCCAGTTGCTGGGCATGCAATCGGGCGTGTTCTGGAGCGACCTCGGGGACTGGGGGCAGGCGCGCCATAGCGGGGACTGGCAACGGTTTATGTTGCAATTGCCGCGCCCGCCCGAGCTGATCGGAAAATGGAATTACAACAGCGCCGGTTCTGATTTGATCGGCGCCATGGTGGCGCAATCCGTGCATATGCCGCTGGAAGACTATGCCCGGCAAAAGCTGTTTGAGCCATTGGGCTTTGGCAAAGTGGACTGGGATCAAAACGGAAAAGGGCAGGTGGATGGCTCACGCGGCATTTATGCCCAGCCCAAAGATCTGCTGGCTTTTGCTGAATTGTTTCGCCAACACGGCAATCTGGGCGGCAAACAATTAGTGCCACGGCAATGGGTGGACTACGCCACCGCGCCGCTTTATCCAGTCAGCAGCGATAGCCCGCATACCGCGTTTTATGGCGCGCAATGGTGGACCACCCGCAATGGCGACTGGTATGCCGCCGAAGGTGCGGGTGGCCAATATATTGTGGTGCTGCCGCAAGAGGATATTTCGTTGGTGATTGCATCGCGTCGCTATTATCTGAAAGCAGGGCCGATCCCTGATTTTGATGCATTGCTACAGTACTTTATCCGTCCTGCCGCTGCTGCCGCGTTGCCGGATAACCCCGCGGCGCGGGCCGCATTGAATCAACGTATCGCGCAATTGGCGCATCCCGCGCCGGTGGCGGTGCGGCACCCGGCGCAGGAAGCATTACTGGATGGCAAAGCCGTGGGCTCGCCCCAGGCGAATAAAGATTCGTGGCAATTCCGCTTTGGCAGCGATCAGGTTGAAGTGTTACAGATTAAGGGCGGCGCCCAACCGGGTCGCTACACCTTCAAGGCCGCGCTGGATGGCACCTGGCACACCAATACAATTGATGGCCAGCCACAGGCGGCCCGCGCCTTCTGGATTGATGACCATACGCTGGCGCTGGAGCAGGTGTGGCTGCGCAGCGGCATTCCTTTCAATATTCGTTTCGCTTTTAACGGCGATCACGTGCATATCGATGTCAAAGACCAGGCCGCCGGAATCGACGCGGTGGTGCAGGCCGTTAATACGACGTATTGATGGATAAGAATAGCGGGCGCGGCTGCAACATTTTCGGCCGCCGCGGCGCGCTATTTTTTGACGAAGTGAGTTGGACTTTCCAGAATTGGGACCGCTGCGTAAACCCGCAACCGCTCACAATCAAAAGAAAGTTATACGACTTATGCCCGCGTTCAAATCCCTGATCAGCCTGTTGCTATTGCTGGCTGCGCTCGCCAGTTTTGCCGGCGCCGCCCCCACGCCATCCGCTTCAGCCCCTGCCGCCAATAGCGAAATTGCACCGATTTGTATGCTTTGCTGGACCAGGCCGCGGCTGCCATGGGCGTGGCGCATCAACCGAATTGCGCGCGATTCATGCCGACGTGGTGCAGCGCGTCGAAGTCGATAAAGACAAGCCATTGGAATACAAAGGCGAGTTGTATGCCGATATCGCCACCGGTTACTACCAACGCAGCTTTGACCTGGATGGCATTCCGTATCGCCAGGGTTTTGATGCGCAAGGCGCGTGGTCGGCCATGGACAACGGGGTCCCCACTTATTATCCCGACGGCAATGTGCTGGTCGAACTTATGGCGTTTGTTTATAGCGGGGCGGCACTGGCGCCCAATGCGCGTATTACCCAGACCTACCAATGGCTGCGTAGCGCGCCGTGTGGCGATAGCGTTTGCGATGTATTGCATCCCCATGGCAAACAAGTACCGGATATTGATATCTGGTTTCGCCGTGACACCCATTTGATTGATCGCGCGGTGTTCCACTTCAAAGGTAAAACGCCGCTGGTTTTCTGGTTGGGTGACTGGGTTGCCGTTAATGGTTATTTTTTTTGCCGCAAAGCTATAGCTACGCCACTGCGGCCCGGCACTTCAGCTTTAGCGCGCGCTATCAGGCGGCAGAGATCAAGCCGCTGCGCCAATTACAGATGCCCGAGCCCGATGACTGGCTATTGCCGACGGCGCGGATCATGCGGTAGTGCCCATTACGGTGGCGCACGACATGATCAACATTCCGGTTTCCATAAATGGCAAGCCGGGTTATCACATCCAGCTCGATACCGGCGCTGATCTGGTGCTGAATGAAGACGTGCTCAAAACACTCAAGATCAAGACCAGGCCGTATGGCCAAAGCGGCGGTATGGGCGGCCGCGACGTGGATACCGGTCGTAGCGAGGCGCTGGATTTGAGTATGGGCAATCTGCAACTCAAGCAATGGCACGCCCGCACCATTGATATGGCCGCTTGAATGCCACCGAGGATGATGCCGAACATTCATTAGGCCTGATCGGTACCGATTTGCTGGCACGTTTTGTGGTGCAAATCGATTTTGATCACAACCAGATGCTGCTGTATCCGCCCCGGCATTTTCATTACAGCGGCAAAGCCAGACCACTGGTTTTATCCGATGCCTTTGAACGCCTGACCGTGGAGGCCAATCTCGAAGGCGAAAAAAAGGCGTTTATTTGCTCGATACCGGCTATGCCGGCAGCCTGGGCATCAATGCGCCGTATGTGCGGCAACATAATCTGTTTAATCGTTTACGTTGCACGCCCGAGCGCACGCTGTCTGAGGGCATCGGCGGCAACGTATTTGGCCGCCGTGCCACGGTGGATAGCTTTACCCTCGATGGGGTGGTCTTGCCGTCATTGGGCGTAGATTTGCATAGCATGCGCAGCGGCATGGCGGCCGATGACCGCATAGCCGGGCTGGTGGGATTGGGCGTGTTGCATCGTTTTAATCTGATCTTTGATATGCCCCGCCATGAGCTGTATCTGGAAAAAAAACAGCCATTTTAATGAGGCCGATCCATTTCCGGTCAGCATGGCCGAAATCATGTAACGCGCACTAGCCGTGATTGATATGTGTGCGGGTATGCAAAAGCCGGAATCCACCTGGCGTCATGCCTTGCAAACGCTTGAACATGCGGCGGAAATAGGCGGTATCGGCAAAGCCGCATTGTTGGGCAATATCGTCGATACCGCTGCGCGTTTCGGCCAATAAGGCGCAGGCGTGGCGGATGCGACGTTCGTTAATGGTGTCGGTAATCGTCTTGCCATATTCGGTGCGAAATACCCGGCCTAAATAATCAGGATTGCAGCGCAATTCGGCCGCAATGGACGAGGCGCTGATTGCATCCTGAAACTTGGTCTGAATCACCACCTCGGCTTTACCGGCGAGGGCGGCGGGGCGGCTATCCGGTGCGCGGGCAGAGACGCCGGACCGGGCCAGTTCACACAGCATCAGCATCAATAACAAACTCAAGGTGGCGGAGCGCGCGCCGAACAATTCCTGATCATCCAGCAGGCGGCGGAACAGGGCGGTCAAGTGATCGGGCCGCGCTACGCTGGCATGTTGGCGTGCGTGCAAAGCGCCGTCTTCGGCCGCCGCGTCGACGGTGAAATGCACCCAATAAAACTTCAGATCACGGCTGGCGCCACGATGGCCACGATGTAGTCGCTCGGGCCATAGCAACAGGCTTCGCCGGGCCGAACTTCAAACTCGACGCCCGCCTCAGTCAGATACAGCACGCCTTCTTTAACAAAAAAATCAGCTCGTAAGACGTGAGTTTGCGTTCCGGATGGCGCCAGTTGGCGCTGGCGGCAACAAACAATCCCCCGTTTTGCGCCTGCACGCCCAGTGCCGGATTGAAATGCAACATCGGATGCGTCCTTATTTGCGTCTGAATTGTCCATATTGCGGCGATTCCCGCGCCACTGGGCGCGTCGCGCTGCGATGCACCAAGTCGGAATCGTCCCGTTTTGTGCCGTTTTCGCCGCTGGTGGGTCGGCTTTGGCGCTGTAGTATTGCCGCCAGAACTACATGCCGTCGAGCCCGATGGCACATAACCCTTGAATACGGAGTCTCATCATGAATTTCTCTGGAAGGGCAACGCTGCAACTGGGCGCAAGCTGCTAATGCTGGCTTCTGCGTGGGCGCAGGCCGATGACAATGTGACGTTCTGGGTGCGGATGCAGGATTCGGCAGTGGCCCAGCCCCTGGTCAAGGCGTGGAACAGCAGCCACAAAGATCAGATCAGCCTGACCGTAATCCCGAATGATGATTTCATTACCAAATTCGGCACCGCGGCTGCATCGGGCAATGTGCCGGATATTCTGGCGGTCGATCTGATTTATGTGCCGCAATTAGCCAAAGCCGGGCAATTGACTGATATCACCGACAAAGCCAAAGCGCTGCCTTATGCCGCCACGTTATCTAAAGCGCATATGCGCCTGGCCAATGCCAATGGCCGCCAATATGCCTTGCCGTTCAGTGCCGAAGCTCGGTGCTGTTGTACAACAAAGGCCTGTATAAAAAAGGCCGGGCTAAACCCCGATAACCCGCCCAAGGATTGGGCCAGCATAGAAGCCAACGCCAAAAAAAGATCACCGCATTGGGCGGTGGGGTTAAGGGCTTCTATTTCTCCGGCGCGTGCGGTGGCTGCCAGATCTTTACCTTTGCGCCGTATATCTGGGCATCGGGCGGCGATATTCTAAGCGCGGATGGCAAGACGGCAACGCTGGATAAACCGCAAGTCAAAGACGCATTGGCCTTCTATCACCGCATGTGGAGTAGCGGCCAGATTTCCGCCGGTTCCAAAACCGACAATGGCCAGAATTTCATCAATACCTTTTTTGACCGGCAAGGTCGGCATGGTCGCACCGGCGCCTTTGCCATTGGTTTGCTGAAGAAAGAACATCCGGAAATCGACTTCGGCATTACGCCCTTCCCGGGCGAGAAGGGGGGCACTGGCAGTTTTGCTGGCGGCGATTCGATTGCCATTCCCAAGGGCAGCAAACACCCGGATGTGGCTTATCAATTCATGACCTGGTGTTTGAGCGACGCCATCCAGACGGAATACTTTGCCAAAAAAACGGCAGCATTCCGGTGCGCTCCGATCTGGGCCAGGCCTATTACAAAGATGATCCCCGCCTGAAAATTGCCTTTGATGCCTTCAGCAGTGGTCAGGCGCCCTATAGCGACAAGTTTCCGCAGTTGATCAACGACAATAACGGACCTTGGGCCACGCTGGTGCAAGACGCGGTCTATGGCGGCGACGTGAATGCCGCCGTGCGCAAAGCCCAGACCCGCTTTAATGAAATCCTGAGCAGCAAATAAGCCGCGCCATCCGCCGCCCGCATGGTGCGGGCGGCTTCCCCCGGGGGAGCGTCATGATTGCCAGTATGCGTTTGTCCCAACGCCAGGCCATTGCCGGCGGGCTGTTTGTTGCGCCTTGCCTTGCAATGATTGCAGTGTTCTTTTTTTTGTGCCGCTGGCAATGACCTTATGGATGTCATTGCATGACTGGCCCTTGTTTGGCCCGCGCAGTTTTAGCGGCCTGGATAATTATGTGCAATTGCTGCACGACGCCTCGTTCTGGGACAGCCTTTGGTTTACCACGCGATACACCCTGCTGGTAACGCCAGCCTTGTTTATTGCCGCATTTATTCTGGCGCTGGTGGTGCAACAACCCGGGCGTTTATCGGGGCTGTTCCGGACTGCGTATTTTTTTGCCTGTTGTGATCGGCATGAGCGCGGCCAGTCTGCTTTGGGTCTGGTTGTATAACGATCAGGTCGGCATCTTTAGCGCCGTATTAATGCAACTGCATCTGATCGATGAGCCGGTGCAATGGTTTGATAGTGCCAATAGCGCATTGCTGTCTATTGTCGCCATGGTCACCTGGAAAATGACCGGATTCACCATGGTGTTGTTGCTGGTGGGCATGCAGGCCATTCCGGAAGATTTATATGAAGCCGCGCGAATTGATGGCGCTAATCGCTGGCATCAATTGCGCTATATCACGCTGCCTTTGATGCGCCAGACTTTTGCGCTGGCATTAACGGTTTCGGTAATCGGCTCTTATCTGGCATTTGATCAGTTTTACATCATGACCCATGGCGGGCCGCAAAACAGCACCATTCCGGTGGTGTTCTGGATATATCGCGCCGCATTCACTTATTCCAAAGTCGGCTATGCCTCAGCCATGTCGGTGGTGCTGCTGCTGATATTGATCGTAATGAGTTTTGTGCAGCTGTATTTGCTGCGCAGTGACGATTAAGCCGCAAGGAGATTGCCATGACTCAACCGACGCTTACGCTGGATGATTTTGCGGCGAGCGCGCAGCCAGCCAATTCAGCCCCCGCCGAACCGGCCACGCAAGCCAGCCGCCATTGGCCCTGGGGCCGCATTTTGTTGCTGACCTTTGCCAGTGGCGTGATGCTGTTGTTTCTGTTTCCCATTGTCTGGTCAGTGCTGACTTCGTTTAAACCGGCCGCAGAAGCTTCGGCTTCGCCGCCCACCTTCTGGCCTTCGCATTTCTCCTGGCAGAATTACGCCGCGTTAACCGAAGTGGGTGTCGGCATCGGCCGTTATTTGTGGAACAGCACCTGCGTAACCTTGATGACGGTATTTGGCGTGGTGGTGTTATCGGTATTGGGCGGATATGGTTTCAGCCGTTTCCGTTTTCCCTGCAAAACCCTGATATTTATGCTGGTTTTGGCCACCATGATGATCCCGTTTCAGTCTATTTTGACCCCGTTGTTTATTTTGCTGAATGTGCTGCATTTGCATAATTCATTGTTGGGGCTGGCGCTGGTTTATACCACCTTTCAATTGCCGTTTTCAATTTTCATGATGCGCAATTCCTTTGATTGCGTGCCGCGTGAACTGGAAGAAGCCGCCACGCTGGATGGCTGCAATGTATTCAGCACGCTGCTGCGGGTGATGTTGCCGGTGGTGACGCCGGGCATTGTCACCGTGGCTTTATTTGCCTTCTTTACCGCGTGGAATGAATTGCTGGTGGCCTTGGTGCTGATTACCGATTCCGATCGCTTTACCTTGCCGGTGCTGTTGCAAAGTGCGCAATCGCAATTTATGGGCGGGGTGAATTGGGGCGTGATGCAAGCCGGTATCAGCATCAGCATTCTGCCCTGCGCTTTACTGTTTTTTATTGCTGCAACGGTTTTATATCCACGGCTTGATTGCCGGTGCCGTCAAGGCCTGACCCCACTCCAGGAATGTCGCTATGAATCTTCTACAGCAACCCGCAGTCCGTCCGCGCGCCATAGATCTGGCTGGCAGCCATATGCGCGCTTATTACCGGTCTCCCCGTTGGCCGTTACCTTGGGGGGCCAGTTCTGGGGCCCGCGCCAGGCGCGCAATGCCCGGGTTTCTTTGCTGACGCAATTCGAACAACTGGAAGCATGGGGCAATCTGGACAATTTTCGCCGCTTGCAAAACCCGGATATCGGACCGTTTCGCGGCAAGGTGTTTAACGACACCGACGTCTACAAATGGATCGAAGCCGCAAGTTGGGTTTTGGCGGTCGAACCCTCACCGCGCTTGCAGGAAAAAAAACTGGAGCTGGCGCTGGATTTGATTGAAGCGGCGCAATGCGCCGATGGTTATCTGAATACCTGGTATGCGCTGGAGCGCGCCGATGAGCGCTGGAGCAATCTGCGCGACAATCACGAATTGTATTGCGCCGGGCATTTATTGCAGGCCGCCGTTGCGCACCACCGCACTCAGGCAACCGGCGGCTGTTGAATGTGGCCATCCGCTTTGCCGATTTGATCTGCGCGGTATTTGGCAGCGTTATCGAAGGCAAGAATCCCGGTATTGATGGGCACGAAGAAATCGAGCTGGCGTTGGTGGAGTTGTATCGCGAAACCGGCAATGCCGCATATTTGCGTCAGGCCGAACATTTTATTGATGCGCGCGGTTATGGCCAGCTTAAAGGCGGCTGGTTTGGCCTGGAATATTTTCAGGATCACGCCCCGTTGCGCAAGCTGGACGCGATGGCGGGCCATGCGGTGCGCGCGCTGTATTACAACTCGGGCGCGGCCGATGTGTTTCTGGAAACCGGCGATCCCTCGTTGTTGCAGACGCTGGAACAATTGTGGCGGCATATGCAGGCGCACCAGATCTATATCTCGGGTGGATTGGGTTCGCGCCATCACGCGAAGCGCTGGGCGCGGATTACGAATTGCCCAATGCGCAGGCCTATACCGAAACCTGCGCCGCCATTGGCAGCATGATGTGGAACCAGCGCATGTTAGCCGCCACCGGCAATGCGCAATACGCCGATCTGATCGAGCACACGCTATATAACGCCATGCTGCCAGGCTGGTCGCTGGATGGTAAGCGTTATTTTTTTATGTCAATCCGCTGGCTAATGACGGCAGCCACAGTCGGCAAAACTGGTATGAATGCGCCTGCTGCCCGCCCAATGTGGCGCGCACCATCGCCGCATTGAGTGGATCGGTTTATAGCACCAGCCCGGCGCTCTGGGTGCATTTATATGCCGATAACAGCGCGGATATCGATCTGGATGGCTGGCGCGTGGGTATTGAGCAAAAAAACCCGTTATCCATGGGATGGTGATATCGAAATCTGCATCGATGCCAATAGCAGCTTTGATTTGATGCTGCGCATTCCCGCATGGGTGGGCCCGCAAGCCAGCATCAGCATTAACGGCAAGGTAGAGCCGCATGAACTTGAGCCAGGCCAGTATTTAAAACTGCAACGCGCGTGGCAACCGGGGGATCGGATCCGGCTGTCCTTGCCGATGCCGGTGCGGGTAATGCAAAGCCATCCGCATGTATTGGAAAACGCAGGCCGCGTGGCATTAATGCGCGGGCCGCTGCTGTATTGCATCGAGGCCGCCGACCATCCCGGCATCTCATTACTGGATGTCGAAGTGCCGACCCATCACGATAGCGCAGTCGACTGGGAGCCGGAATTGCTTGATGGCGTGGTGGTCTTGCGTTTGCTCGGGCGTTTGCCTGTGCCAGAACGGCGCTGGAACAACGCGCTGTATCAGGAAGTGGCGGGCAGTGGCCGCCAATCCGCACGCGACGTGCAGTTAACGGCCATCCCGTATTACGCCTGGCATAACCGGGCGGCTGGCCCGATGCAGGTCTGGCTTAAACAGGCGGTGCAAGACGTGACTTATGGCTAAAGCCTGCGGGCTTGAATCGGGTGCTGCAGCATAAACGCGACGAAGCTGCTCAATTTGGGGCGCGGCTGATTGTCTGGCAAATACACCAGATGAATCGGTCGCGCTGGCGGCAAATAGTCGGCTAGCACCGCAAGCAATCTGCCGGCGGCAATATCCTCGGCTAACAAAACTTCGGGCTGCAGGATCAGACCGGCGCCACGCAAGGCGGCCAGACGCAATGCATTGCCATCATTGGCGGTAAAACAACTCTGTTGCGGCCACGCTCCTGCGCCGTGCATATCGTTTAATTGCCAGGCATTGCGATTACTCCAGGCCATATGGCTCAGGCAGCGATGCTGCGCCAGGTCGGCTAATGCCTGCGGCGTGCCAAAGCGCGTCAGATATTCCGGCGCCGCGGCTATGACCATGCGATAGGCGCCCAATGGCCGCGCCACTAATTCCTCCGAGCCTAATTCGCCAATGCGGATCGCGATATCAAAGCGCTCCTTGATCAAATCAGCGCGGCTATCGCTCAATACCAGTTCAGCCTGTACCTGCGGCTGGGCGCGCAAATAGTCGGCCAATAAAGGCGCGATGACCCAACTGCCCAAGGTGGTGGGTGCGCTGATGCGCAAGGTGCCTTGTGCACGGCATGCAGACTTTCTACAGCCAGTTCAGCCCGACGCATTTCTTCAATGACGGTGCGGCAATGGGCAAAGAATGTCGCGCCCGCATCAGTCAGGCTTTGTCGGCGCGTGCTGCGTTGTAACAGGCGCGCGCCAGATGCGTCTCTAACTGGCGGATATGCTTGCCCACCATCACGGCCGAGATCTCGAATTGCTCTGCCGCTTTGCTCAAACTGCCGCCTTCCACCACCGCGACAAACACCTCCATACAACGCAATCGATCCATGGATTGCAAACTCCTGGTTAGGATTGCGCAAAGTATATCGGCATTTTTTCGGTAGCGGCGCCGGCCTGACAATGAGCGCTCCCTATTTCCTGTGAGAGCGCAAACACCATGAAAATCCTGATCATTGGAGCAACCGGTACCGTGGGCAAAGCCGTCAGCGCCGCCCTGGCCAGCCATGAATTAATTCGCGCCGGCAGGAGCTCGGGCGACCATCAAGTCGACATCACCGACGATGCCAGCGTCACCGCCCTGTTTGAGCGGGTGGGCCGGGTGGACGCTATCGTCTCTGCCACCGGCCAGATGCATTTTGGCCCGCTCGCCGAAATGAGCGCCGCGCAATTCGATATCGGCCTGCAACACAAATTGCTTGGCCAGGTCCGCGTGGCATTGATAGGTCAACGCTATTTGAATGCTGGTGGCTCGATCACCTTAACGGGTGGCATCGTTGCGCACGAGCCGATTCGCAATGGCGCTAACGCCAGCAGCGTGAATGCCGCTTTGGAAGGTTTTGTGCGCGGAGCCGCCATCGAATTGGCCAATGGCAGCCGCATCAACGTCATCAGCCGACCTTGCTGACCGAATCGCGCGAGGCATATGGCCCTGCCTTTCCGGGCTTTGAAACGGTAGCGGCGGCGCGGGTGGCGCAGGCTTATGTGCGTAGCGTGGAAGGGGCGCAAACGGGCCGGGTTTATAACGTCTGGTAAGACCGGTCTAGCGGGCGGCAGCAAGAAGCCAGAGGCCCACGTGGTGCCGTGGGCCTCGTGCACACCATGCATAACGGCATGGCGCTGCGCGTTCTGGCTATCGTTTATGGAAGCCGGTCGCACCGCATCCATACATGGCGCCCATATAGCCGTAGTAAGCGGCCGTGGCGCGCTGCGTTAAACCCGCTGGTGAATTCCGTCCCGCCGGGCCGCC
>BBFD01000090.1 GCA_001313065.1 Silvimonas sp. JCM 19000 | reverse complement strand
CAGCACGCGGACCGGCACTGCCGCCAGATATTGCTCAACCTCAGCCATGACCGCCGTGCGGGCATGCGCGGGCAAGCCGCCCAGACGTTCGCCGTTTACATAGGGGCCTTCCAGATGCACGCCCAGATAACGCGCAGCGCCTGCCGCTCGCTCCCGGATGCGCTGCCAGCGCCTGCAACGCGGCCAGTAAGCGGGCGTGCGGCGCATTGACTGTCGTCGCCAGCATCGAGGTGGTGCCGTGTTGCGCATGGCGTCGCGCAATCGCCACAGCGGCATCGGCACCGTCCATCACATTGTGGCCATCGGCCCCGTGCACATGCAGATCGACAAAGCCGGGCAGCACATAACCGTATGTATTGTTTGCAGGGTTTACTGGCGCGGCCTGGAGGGCGCTGATCCGACCGGCGTCGCTGGTCAGGGTGCCCAGGCGCCAGCCATCGGCGGTGAGGATATTCGCATAAGGTGAGGAAGACATCGCGGCTCCAGTAAAGCGGCGGCTTTCAGCATGCTGCCGCCGATGTTGCAAGATACATACGGGCTTCATTGTGACGGCCAAGCCACTTCTGCAAGTAAAAAAAACGTTACAGCCGACGAAGCGTGTGCCAACACCAGCAAACGCTGGTTTTCTCATCAACCAGAGGGCGGTTTTGGGTTGCCCAATATTTAAGCAGGCGTTAGAATTCGCGCCTTTTCCGCACTCCAGGCACCCATGCAGATCGGGCCGTATTCCTTACGCAATAACCTGTTTGTCGCGCCCATGGCGGGGGTGACGGACCGGCCGTACCGGCAACTGTGCCGGCACTTTGGCGCGGGTTATGCGGTGTCAGAGATGATCACGGCCAATAACGCACTGTGGGATAACGCCAAAACGCGGCGGCGCATGGATCATGCGGGTGAGCCGGGGCCGATTGCAGTGCAGATTGCCGGGTCTGATCCGGCCATGCTGGCGCAGGCGGCGCGGCTGAACGTGGAACTGGCGCGCAGATTATCGATATCAATATGGGCTGCCCGGCCAAAAAAAAGGTCTGCAACAAGCTGGCGGGGTCAGCCCTGCTCAAAGATGAAGACCTGGTCGGCCAGATCCTTGATGCCGTGGTGGCAGCCGTAGATGTGCCGGTCACGCTCAAGACGCGGCTGGGTTTTTTTGTAATGGCCAAGAGAATATTTTGCGTGTGGCGCAACGCGCCGAAGCCGCCGGCATCGCCGCGCTGGCGGTGCATGGTCGCACGCGTGAAGACATGTATAACGGCGCTGCGCGCTATGAGCTGATCCGTCAGGTCAAGCAAAGCGTGGGCATTCCGGTAATTGCAAACGGCGATATTGATACGCCGCAAAAAGCGCGCGAAGTGTTGGCGCAAACTGGCGCAGATGCCGTCATGGTGGGCCGCGCGGCGCAAGGACGGCCGTGGTTGTTCAGAGAGATTGCGCATTTTCTGGACACCGGTGCGCTGTTGCCGCCGCCGCAAGTGAGCGAAATCCGCGATGTGCTGGATGGCCATCTGGATGAGCTGTACGCGTTTTATGGCGAGTACTCGGGTTGTCGCATCGCCCGCAAACATATCGCCTGGTATACCCGCGGCCTGCACGATGGCAACGCCTTCCGCCAGGCCATGTATCAACTGGACAGCACCGCCGCGCAACACGCTGCCGTGCGCCAGTATTTTGACGGACTGGCGCGTCGTGGCGAGCGCTTGCAATACGAAGACGAGAACACAAAGGACGCCGGCGATGATCTCGCCGACGCCGCGCTGGCGGCGTGAGCAACCGTCAGCAGGGTCGCGCCCCGGGTACGCTTTTGCACACTGCAAGCGGCCGCCGCGCACAGGTTTTAAACAAAGTAGCCGTGCGCCCAGCACAAATAAAACAGACCGGGCGCCGTTTGGGGAATGAGCAATGAATCAGCCAGCAGTACTTACCTTTACCAGCGAGATCGATCCGATTGCCGAGGCCATCCGTGCGTCTTTGCAGCAGTATTTTGATGATCTGGATGGTGAAGCGCCGTGCGCGTTGTATGAAATGGTGTTGTCGCGAGTGGAAAAAAACCGTTGCTTGAAATGGTGCTGGATCATGTAGCCGGCAACCAGACCCGTGCGGCCGATGTGTTGGGCATCAACCGTAATACCTTGCGTAAAAAAAAGCTGCAGACCTACGACATGCTGTAACCGAGGGATCGCCACGCGGGCCCAGGCTGGCGCGGCGGACCACCGGAACGAGATCAAGATATTCCACCGGCTAGCCCGTGCCCGGTAGCCGACGCGGCATGTTTGTGCCGCGCTTCTTAGCCCCGCAGAAATCCAGGAAAAGCAAATGACCACCATCAAACGCGCGCTGATCAGTGTCTCGGACAAGACCGGCGTTCTCGAATTTGCCCAGGCACTGGCTGGCCACGGCGTTGAAATCCTGTCCACTGGCGGTACCGCCCGCCTGCTGGCCGATCACAACGTGCCGGTGATCGAAGTCGCTGATTACACCGGCTTCCCCGAAATGCTGGATGGCCGCGTCAAGACGCTGCATCCCAAAATCCACGGCGGCATTCTGGGTCGGCGCGATCTGCCGGCGCATGTGCCATGATGTCCGAGCACGACATCGGCAATATCGATCTGGTCTGCGTCAACCTGTACCCGTTTGAAGCCACCATCGCGCGTCCCGATTGCACGTTTGAAGACGCCATCGAAAACATCGATATCGGTGGCCCGGCCATGGTGCGCTCCGCCGCCAAGAACCATGCGCATGTGGCCATCGTGACCGACGCCGCCGATTACGCGCCGCTGCTGGCCGAACTGGCCGCCAACCATGGCGCGCTGTCGTCAGCCACGCGCGTCAATCTGGCCAAAAAAAAGCCTTCAGCCATACCGCGGCGTATGACGGTGCGATCTCTAACTATCTGACCGCGCTGGCCGACAATGGCGAGAAAAAAAAGTGTGGCCGGATCGCCTCAATCTGCAATTCAGCAAAGTGCAGGACATGCGCTACGGCGAAAACCCGCACCAGTCCGCCGCTTTTTTATCGCGATCTGGACCCGGCCGCGGGCAGTTTGTCCAGCTATGAACAACTGCAAGGCAAAGAACTGTCGTACAACAACATCGCCGACAGCGACGCCGCGTGGGAAGCCGTCAAACAGTTTGAAGAACCGGCCTGCGTGATTGTCAAACACGCCAATCCGTGTGGCGTAGCCATTGGCGCCGATGCCTTCAGTGCCTATCGTCTGGCGTTTGCCACTGATCCGACGTCAGCCTTTGGCGGGATCATTGCGTTTAACCGTGAAGTGGATGGCGACACCGTGCAAGCGGTCGCGGCGCAATTCCTTGAAGTACTGATTGCACCGTCGTACACCGCCGAAGCGCTGGCTTTGCTGGCAAAGAAGGTCAATGTACGGGTGCTGCGCGTGCCTTTGCTGGCGGGCGCCAACCACTTTGACGTCAAGCGCGTGGGCGGTGGCTTGCTGGTGCAGACGCCGGATCTGCACGCGCTGACACTGAATGATCTGAAAGTGGTCACCAAAAAAGCACCGACCCCGGCACAACTGGGTGATTTGCTGTTTGCCTGGCGCGTGGCCAAGTTCGTCAAGTCGAACGCCATCGTGTTCTGCGGCAAGGGGCAGACCCTGGGTATCGGCGCCGGTCAGATGAGCCGCGTTGATTCCACGCGCATTGCCGCCATCAAGGCGCGCAACGCCGGTCTGGAACTGCGTGGGTCGGTGGCGGCATCGGATGCGTTCTTCCCGTTCCGTGACGGGGTGGATGTCATCGCTGAAAATGGCGTATCCGCCATCATCCAGCCGGGTGGTTCGGTGCGCGACGAAGAAGTGATTGCCGCAGCCGATGAGCACGGCATTGCCATGGTGGTGACGGGCATCCGCCACTTCCGCCACTAAGCAGTCGTCTCTGCCGGGCGCCTGCCTCTGGTGTATCCATTACACGAGGCAGGCGGGCAGAGTGGAGTGCCTGCAAGCCGTGACATGTTTTTTTTTATAAAGAATCTTTATGAGAAAACATTGGCATGCAGGCGGGCTGCTCCTGAGCGCGCTGATTGCAAGTTCAAGCGCCCGCGCCATCGACTGTACGGGCATGGGTGACTGGATCAACGCGGCCTGTCAGCGCGTGGATAACACGGTGAGCAATGGCAGCCCCGATCTGTATTTCTCGGGTTACACGTGGCACGATCCGGCCACCTACGACGAAGAAAAAACGCAAAACCTTTAATGATCATGCGTGGGGCCTGGGCTACGGTCGGCATACCACCGACGAGCATGGCAACGACGAAATCGTCTATGGCCTGGCGTTTTCAGATTCGCATTACAAGCCCGAACTGCTGGCTGGCTACGCAAAACTGTGGTTTGCCCCGGTCGCCGGGCAATGGGCCGTGGCGGCGGGGTATACCGCCGGGCTGACTTCGCGCCGCGATATTTTTGGCGGCATACCGTTTCCGATCGTGCTGCCGCTGGCTGCAGTGCGCTACGACAAGCTTTCGGTGATGGGCACCTTTATCCCCAAAGTGGGCGGTGGTTTCAATCACGGCAACGTCGCCTTCTTTTTTCGGGCGTTACGAGTACTAATTAAAAAAGCAGGGAAATCGAGATGAATGTGCTGGTAATCGGTAATGGCGGGCGGGAACACGCGCTGGCCTGGAAGTTGGCGCAATCCACGCGCGTGACCAAAGTATTCGTGGCGCCGGGCAATGCGGGCACCGCGCTGGAACCCGATCTGACCAATGTCGAAATCACCGACATTCAGGAACTGGTGGCCTTTGCGCAAAAAAGAGCATGTGCAACTGACGGTGGTCGGCCCCGAAGCCCCGTTGTCGCAAGGCGTGGTGGATGCGTTCCGCGCGGCCGGCCTCAAGATCTTTGGCCCGGCCAAAGCGGCGGCGCAACTGGAAAGCTCCAAGGACTTTGCCAAGCGTTCATGAAGCGCCACAACATCCCGACTGCTGATTACGAGACCTTCTCCGACGCCACCCAGGCGCATGCATATGTGGACGCCAAAGGCGCGCCCATCGTGATCAAGGCCGATGGCCTGGCCGCCGGCAAAGGCGTGGTGGTGGCGATGTCGCTGCAAGAAGCGCATGACGCCATCGACGCCATGCTGTCAGATAACAAACTGGGCGATGCCGGCGCGCGCGTGGTGATCGAAGAATTCCTCACCGGCGAAGAAGCCAGCTTTATTGTGATGGTGGATGGCAAGAACGTGCTGCCGCTGGCTTCGAGCCAGGATCACAAGCGCTTGCTCGACGCCGACGAAGGCCCCAATACCGGCGGCATGGGCGCCTATAGCCCGGCCCCGGTGGTGACGCCGGAAATCCACGCCAGGGCCATGCGCGAAATCATTCTGCCACCGTGCAAGGCATGGCGCGCGACGCATTGTCTACACCGGCTTTTTTTTGTACGCCGGCCTGATGATCAGCCGGATGGCGCGGTCAAAACGCTGGAATTCAATTGCCGCATGGGCGACCCGGAAACCCAGCCCATCATGCTGCGCCTGAAGAGCGATCTGGTGCCGCTGGTGGAGCACGCTGTGAATGGCACGCTGGATAAAGCCGAAGTGGAATGGGATCGCCGCGTGGCGCTGGGCGTGGTGATGGCTGCGGCCAATTACCCGGACACCCCGCGCAAAGGTGACGTCATCCGCAATCTGCCCGCTGCGGCCGATGATGGCCACGTGTTCCACGCCGGTACGTCGCTAAATGCCGATGGCGCGCCACAAACCAGCGGTGGCCGCGTGTTGTGTGTAACGGCGTTTGGCGAGAACTTTGCCGCTGCGCAAAAGCGCGCTTATGAATTGCTGGCAGGCATTGAATTTGATGGCGCGCAATTCCGTCGCGATATTGGCTGGCGGGCCATAGGCCGCGCACCTAAGGCGCAGGCGTAAGCTTTAGCAGCAATTATTGATAGTAGTCACAACGCCCGGACTACCTTGGCCGGGCGTTGACCGACATCAAAGTCGGGGGCGCTCACGGCTCGCATTATGCTCATTCTGAGAATCATTCTTATTTGTGAGCCGCCCAATGTCCTCTTTGCTCGCCCTGCCATTGCACCAGTCCGCCACGGTGCTCGATCTGGCTACCCCCGTTGAGTTAACCCGCCGCCTTGCGGCCATGGGCTTGCGCCATGGTTGCCAGGTCACCGTCTTGCGCAAAGCCGGTTGGCACGGACCGTTGCAGATCCGCGTCGATAGCCATACCGAGCTGATGCTACGCCGCGTCCATGCGGCCTTTATTACGGTGAGCGACGAGGTGACCTTATGAGCGGCCCGCGTCAAATCGCGCTGGTGGGCATGCCCAATACCGGCAAATCCACCTTGTTTAATCGGTTGACTGGCGGCAATGCGCGCGTGGCCAACTGGCCGGGGCTGACGGTGGAACTGGCCACCCAGCGCGTGTTGTTGGGCGCGCAGATGGCACGGCTGGTCGACTTGCCGGGCATTTATGATCTAAGCGGTGGCGCCGAGGATGAGCGCGTGGCGCAGCAGTTTCTGGCCGCCACGCCCTTGCATGCGCTGGTGGTGGTGCTGAATGCCAGCCAGCTGGCACGGCAGTTGGCGCTGGTATTGCAACTTAAAGCGCTGGGCGCGCCCTTGTTGGTGGTGCTGAATATGCGCGACGAAGCGCGCCAGGCCGGCATCGAAATTGACGTACCCGGCCTGGCCGCCCAGCTTGGTTGCGCGGTGCTGGCGGTATCGGCCCGGCTGGGAGAGGGGATCGCCGAATTGCGCCAGGCGCTGGCGCGGATGCTGGAGGTGCCATCGCATCAGCCGCTCGATCTGGCCCACGCCACCCCGGCTGCCGACTGGCATGCCGCCGAAGTCGAATTGTGGCGCAAACATGTACGTCATCCGCCCACGCTGGCCGCAGGCCCGACCGCGCGCATCGATCACTGGATTCTGCATCCGGCCGCCGGGCTGCCGCTGTTTGTGCTGACCATGTTTGCGCTGTTCCAGCTCACCTTTACCCTGGGCACCCCCTTGCAGGACTGGATAGGCGATCTGTTCAGCTGGTTTCGCAGCGCCGCGCTGCAACCCGCGCTAGCGCATGCACCCCCGTTGCTGCAGGGCATCTTGCTGGATGGTCTGTATGACGGCGTCAGCACGGTGATGTCGTTTGCGCCGCTGATCCTGCTGTTCTTTATGCTGATGGCGGTGATCGAAGATTCCGGCTACTTTGCCCGCGCCGCTTTCATGATGGACGGGCTGATGAGCCGGGTGGGGCTGGATGGACGCGGCTTTGTCATGCTGATGATGGGCTTTGGCTGCAATGTGCCCGCGCTGATGGGTACGCGGGTGATCCGCGATCCACGTGGGCGGCGTTTGACCATGCTGACCATCCCGTTTGCCTTGTGCTCGGCGCGCTTGCAGATCTTTCTGTTTTTGACTGCGGCGTTGTTTACCCAGAGCCAGGCGCCGTGGGTGCTGACCGGGCTGTATCTGATCAGCCTGCTGGTGGCGCTGGGCACGGCATGGTTGTTGCGCGGTCGGCAGATGTGCAGCGAGCCGTTTGCGCTGGAATTACCGCCTTACCGTCTGCCTTTATGGCGCCAGATGTTTGCCCGTGGCTGGGGGGAATGCCGCTCGTTTCTGCAAATGGCTTCGACCATGATCGTGGCGGGCGTGGTGCTGGTCTGGTTTCTCACCCATTACCCCGACGCGCATAACAGCTTTGCCGAAATGCTGGCGCGGGCCATGGCGCCGGTGCTGACACCGATCGGCATCCAGTCCGAAATGGCAGTGGCCTTGATCTTTGGCTTTGTCGCCAAAGAAGTGGTGCTGGGCGCGCTGGCCGTGATTACCGGTACCGAAGGTGCGGCGTTGGCGCATCACCTGGCGGGCAGCATGGATCATCTGGCCGCGCTGTCTTTCATGCTGTTTTCGTTGATTTACGTGCCGTGCGTAGCCACCATCGCCACCCTGCGCAAAGAGTCGAAAAGCAACTGGTTTGCTGCGGGATCAGTGGCGTGGTCGCTAGGGCTGGCGTGGGTGTTGTGCTTTGTGTTTTACCAAAGCGCGCGCTGGTTCTTTGGCTAGCCGGGGTGGCCACGGCTCAAGTGCTTTCGCGCACCTGCAGGCTAAAGCCAGATCGCGACCCGGGGCGGGCGGGGTTTTGCCGGACATCAAATCCAGCAACATCCCGGCCGCAGCATGGCCGATGTCGTACCGCGGCGTGCGGATGGTGGTCAGCGTGGGCGTGGCCCAGGCGGCGCCATCCAGATCATTGAAGCCCGCCACCGCCAGCCGCTGCGGCACGGCAATGCCGTTGCGCTGGCAATAGGTCAACACACCCAGCGCCAGGTCATCATTGCAGCAAAACACCGCATCAATCTCCGGATGTTCTTGCAAGGCCGTGGCAATCATTTGCGCGCCGAGGCCAATGCCGGAATGTTCTGGCGTCAGCCATTCCAGGTCCTGGCGATAAATGCCCGCCTGTTGCAAGGCCTGACGATAACCAGCGGCGCGTTGCAACACGCGCTCATCCAGCGCGCGCCAAAAAAACGCGACGTTGCGATAACCGCGCGCCAGCAAATGTCGCGTCAGCGTATCGCCCGCCTCTTGCTGCGAGAAGCCTACGCAATAACGCTCGGCTTGCGGATCCAGCCCCATCATATGCACGACTGGAATCTGCAATTTATCCAGCCACGTGCGCATGCCTGCCGTCTGCCGCAGGCCGGTCAGCAAAATGCCATCCGGCGCGTGCGACAGATAGGTGCGCAGCAAGCGCTCTTCACGCGCGTCGTCGTAGCCGGTATTGCCGATCAGGATTTGATAGTGATGCGGGTCCAGCACGTCATTGATGCCCGCCAGGGTATCGATAAACACGGTATTGGACAGCGACGGAATCAGCACCACCACGGTCTGCGAGCGCGACGACACCAGCGTGCGCGCCGAGCGATTGTACATAGCCCAACTCATCGACGGCCGCCAGGATGCGTGCGCGTACGGCCTCGGACACCCGCTCGGGCGTATTCAATGCCCGCGAAACGGTAATGGCGCTAACGCCACTTGCGCTGCGACATCATGCAGCGTGGCGGCACGCGAGGCGCGTGGTTTGGGTTTTCTGGGCATGCGGTGCTTCTATTTCAGTCTGGTTAAAACAGCGCGGCAAGCATACCGCAAACCGCCCACGGATCGCCGCCACACGTGCTGGCATCAGGTTATTCATTTATTGATGCGGTGGTGGCTGTTAACGTTAACATCAGTGCCAATGTAGTCGAAAATTTCTGACAACATCACTGCGCAGCATCAGTTGATCGCTGCGCCCACCGCCCATATCGCGTGCTCGCCACGCAGACCGGAGTCGCAAGCAATGGCAAACCTTAAATCTACCCTGTGTGCGCTGGCCGTTTGCAGCTGGGTGCAACGGCCGTGCAGGCCGCAGATGTTGAAGTGCTGCATTACTGGACCTCGGGCGGCGAAGCCAAGCGCGGGTGAGCTGAAAAAAAATGCTCGAAGCCAAGGGCGATCACTGGAAAGACTTTGCCGTGGCGGGGGGCGCCGGCGAAAAACGCGATGACCGCGCTCAAGACCCGGGTCGTCTCGGGCAACCCACCGGCGGCGGCGCAACTCAAAGGCCCGGCGATTCAGGAATGGGGCGATCAGGCGTGCTGGTGTCGATTGATGACGTCGCCAAAAAAAAGACAACTGGGACAAAGTATTGCCGCCGGTCGTGGCCAACGTCATGAAATACAAAGGCCAATACGTGGCTGCGCCGGTTAATGTGCACCGCGTTAACTGGCTGTGGATTAACGCCGATGCGCTCAAAAAAAGTGAACGCCAAAGCGCCGACCACCTGGGACGAATTCTTCAAGACCGCCGACGCGCTGCAAAAAAAGCCGGCATCCAGCCCGTCGCCATCGGCGGCCAGTCGTGGCAAGAAGCAGAATTACTCGAAACCGTGGCGTTGGGCGTCGGCGGTGCGGACTTCTACAAAAAAAAGCCTTTGTAAAGCTGGACCAATCGGCGCTGAAAGGCCCGACCATGATCAAAGTGCTGGAATCCTATCGCAAAGTGAAGGCTACACCGACAAGGCCAATGCGGGCCGCGACTGGAATCTGGCCACGGCCATGGTCATTAACGGCAAGGCAGCCATGCAGTTTATGGGGGATTGGGCCAAGGGCGAGTTCAGCGTGGCGGGCAAGCGCGCGGGCGTGGATTATCTGTGCGTGGCCGCGCCGGGCAGCGCCGGTGCGTATACGTTTAACGTCGATTCGTTTGCCTTCTTCAAGCTGAAAGACAAAGACGCCGCCAAAGGCCAACGCGACCTGGCAGGCTTGCTGATGAGCCGGAATTCCAGGAAACATTTAACTTGTACAAAGGCTCGATTCCAGCGCGCCAGGGTATGGATCTGAGCAAGTTTGACGAGTGCGGCAAAAAGTCGGCCGAAGACTTTAAAGCTGCCGCCGCCAAAGGCACGCTGGTGCCGAGCTGGGCGCACGATATGGCGATTTCGCCTGCCGTGGAAGGCGCAATTTATGACGTGGCCGGGCAGTTCTGGAACGATGACAGCATGAGCCCGCAAGCTGCGGCCGAGAAGATTGCGGCGGCAGCGCTGACCAAATAAACCCCCAAGGTTTATCGCAATAAAAAACGGGCGCGTCGTGGATGACGCGCCCGTTTTTTTTATTGCAGGCAACGCTTACTGTACGGCGCTGCGGCTAAACTGGCCCGGACGGAAACCCAGCGCGCCCAGCGTGCCGAAATACGCCAGCAACCCCGCCGCAACCAGCACGCCCAGTCGCGCAATCCGGATCGGCATCAGGCCGGTATCCCACGCGGGCATCAGCCACATCACAGCGCCCAGTACCGCCGCCATCACCACCACACCCATCACCAGCTTGAGCATGAACAGCGCCCAGCCCGGCTGCGGCGTAAAGATGTTTTTGCGGCGCAGTTGCCAGTACAGCAGGCTGGCGTTGCAACATGCGCCCAGACCAATCGCCAGCGCCAGGCCCGCGTGTTGCAGTTTCCAGATAAAGCCAGGTTCATCAGCTGGGTAAACACCAGCGTAATCACCGCCATCTTGACCGGCGTTTTGATGTCCTGCCGTGCATAGAAGCCAGGCGCCAGGATCTTGACCATGATCAGACCGATCAAGCCCACCGCATAGGCGATCAGCGCTTGCTGGGTCATCCAGCATCGAACGCGCCAAACTTTTGATATTGGAACAGCGACGATACCAGCGGCCCGGAAATCACTGCCAAAGCCACGGCCGACGGCAAAGCCAGCAGCATGCACAAACGCAAACCCCAATCGAGCAGGCGCGAATATTCTTCCGGGCTTTTGCTGGCATGTGCCTTGGCCAGCGATGGCAACAGGATGGTGCCCAGCGCCACGCCCAGCACGCCGGTGGGAAATTCCATCAAACGGTCCGCGTAATACATCCACGAAATCGAACCGGGGCGCAGCCACGAGGCAAAGATGGTGTTGATCAGCAAAGAAATCTGCCCCACCGACACGCTGAAAATCGCTGGCCCCATTTGCCGTAGCACGCGCCAGACGCCGGCGTCCTTGAATTGCAAACGCGGCAGGACCAGCATGCCAATCTTTTTTTTGAGATGCGGCAGTTGATAGCCCAATTGCAGTATGCCGCCCGCAATCACCCCCCACGCCAGCGCCACAATCGGCTGCGCGAAATGCGGCGCTATCACCAGGGCAAAAAAAGATTTGCGAGACATTCAGCAAGGTCGGCGCAAACGCGGGCACGGAAAAGCGGTTCCAGGTGTTGAGTATGCCGCCCGCTAATGACGCCAGCGAAATCAGAAAAAATATACGGAAAGGTAATGCGCAGCAGGTGCACCGTCAGATCAAAGCGTTCGGGCGTATTGGCAAAACCAGGCGCGGTAATCCACAGCACGATGGGTGCGCCGATAATGCCGAGCACGGTGACTACGGCCAGCACCAAGGTCAGCAGGCCGGCGATATACGAGACGAAAATGCGCGTGGCTTCTTCGCCTTGCGTGTTTTTTGTATTCGGCCAGGATGGGCACAAAGGCTTGTGAAAATGCGCCTTCAGCAAAAAATACGTCGCAGCAGGTTGGGCAGTTTGAAGGCCACGTTGAAGGCATCGGTGGCCATGGTGGCGCCAAACATGCGGGCCACGATGCATCACGCGCAAAGCCAAGCACGCGCGAGGCCAGCGTCATGGAACTGGTGGTGGCCAGCGATTTGAGCAGATTCATAGACGGGTTTATCTGTGGAGGGCGTTTTGATATGAAGGTCGCATCATATCGAATGTGGGGTGCAACAGAGAAGTTGCATTGCGCTGCCAGCTCCGCTAGAATCGGCGGTTTCCGAATTGGCCTCAGCCCGTTGCTGTAGCAGTTTCGGGTAACCAAAGATATCGTCAGGAGTTAGAACACATGGCAAACAGCGCCCAAGCCCGCAAGCGTGCGCGTCAGGCCGAAGTGGCCCGTCAACATAATGCTAGTCAGCGTTCGGCATTCCGCACTGCGGTCAAGAAGGTGCTGAAGGCTGTTGAAGCTGGCGACAAGGCCGCTGCTCAAATCGTTTACCAGGCTTCGGTAAGCACGATTGACAGCCTCGCCGACAAGAAGATCTTCCACAAGAACAAGGCAGCTCGTCATAAGAGCCGTCTGTCTGCTGCAATCAAGGCCATGGCTGTTTGATTGTTGTAGCTGGAAGCTTCACAAAAAAACCCGCTCCGGCGGGTTTTTTTACGTCCATTACATAGGGTGGGTCTAGACCCACCATTCAAAGCCATTTCCAAAAACACATACGCTGGCGGGCCAAGTTGCCACTTTGGGTGGTGGGTCTAGACCCACCATTCAAAGCCATTTCCAAAAAACGCATACGCTAGTGGGCCTGGTCGCCACCTTGAGTGGTGGGTCTAGACCCACCATTCAAAGCCATATCCAGAAACGCATACGCTGGTGGGCCTGGTTGCCACCTTGGGTGGTGGGTCTCGACCCACCCTATGCTCACAGCCAGTTTTTTTGACAGCCCGCGCCACGTCATCTGCTACGCGCTGGTCCACGCAATCCACCGGCGTTACATCGTCCATACCGCGCAGCCACGTCAGCTGGCGCTTGGCCAACTGCCGGGTGGCGGCGCTGCCTTTGTCTTCCAGCGTCTGCAGATCAAACAGGCCGTCCAGATATTCCCATGCCTGGCGATAGCGACGCAGCGCATCGACGGCAGCTCCAACGACAGCGCGTACTGCCGCCGCAGATCGCTCACTTCATCCAGCAAACCATCGTCCAGCATCTGGCTAAAGCGCTGGTTGATGCGGCCATGCAGCACGCTGCGGTCGCTCGGAATCAGGCCCAGCTTCAGCAAGCGATAGGGTAGCGGGGCGGCGGCGGGGGCCGCCAGCAGCGTC
>BBFD01000089.1 GCA_001313065.1 Silvimonas sp. JCM 19000 | reverse complement strand
CGTGGCGCAGCGCGAGGGGATGCTCGGCGGCGTTGCAGCACACCGCCCAGTTCGAATACCCCATTGACCGGTTCAACGCCCAGGGCCAGATTGCGCGACAACCACGGGGCCTGGTCGCGCCCGCGCTGGCTGAGCACAGCACCAGATCGGGCAGCTCAGCGGTCGACCAGGTGAGGGTAATGCGCGCGGCGTCGTCCAGATAATCGAGCGCAAAGTAGCCATCGCAATCCAGCAGTTGCAGCAGTTCTTCGCTATCGCTGGGCAAAGGCAGGCGGGTGAAGTCCAGCGCGCCGTGGCGGCCGGGCATGTGTTCCAGCCGCGCGCCGGATTGATTGATTTGCAGTTGCGAGCTCGGCTCAAACGCTTGCGGATAAGTCACGGCCCCGGCATAACGCCCCGGACGCAAGCGCAGGCTGCCGGGGCGCGCCGGTAGCCGAAACGTCGGGTGCAGCGCAATGGGCCAGACCGCGTCAGCGCGGGCGTGGATACGCAAAGTGATTTCGACGGCGGCATGTTGCGGGTCGGGACGGATTTCGCGTTCCAGCCAGGCGACGGCACTTGCCGCCGGGTATTCCAGCCCGATCAATAAATGCGCCGGGCTTTGCCCGATCAGTTGCCACAACTGGTTGGAACCCGGCCCGTGCGGCAGCAAAAACGCTGGATCGGTCTGTACCCGGCGCTGCCAACCGGGCGGCAAGGCGGCGGGTGTGCTTTCGCGGCTGAACGGCACGCAGGGCCATTCGCCGCGCAAGCCGCGCAGCAAGCCGGGCAAGGCGGCATTCACCGGCTCTTGCGCCCACGGTGCGATATACAGTGGTTGCACATGCTGGCCGTGCGGCAAGGCAAAATCCAGCGGCCCCAACATCCCGCCCAAGGCCTGGACTTGTGCCACGCCGTGGGCCCACGCGATATTCCAGGTGGTCATGTAGATCATCAGCGGGTGGGGCGGGCCCACCGCTGCCTTAGTTGGTGGTGGCTTGGCTTTGGCGCCATTTATCCAGCAATACCGCCAGCACAATCACTGCACCTTTGGCGACGTATTGCCAGAAGCTGGACAGCCCGATGATGGTCAGCCCGTTGTTCATCACGCCGATGATCAGCGCGCCAACTACCGTGCCCCAGACCGAACCCACGCCACCCATCAAGCTGGTGCCGCCCAGGACTACGGCGGCGATGGCATCCAGCTCATAACCGGTACCCCAGTTACCGTTGGCGCCGTACAGCCGCGAGGCACTCATGGCGCCGCCTATGCCGGAGAACAGCCCGCTGATGGAATACACAAACAGCAGCACGGCGCTGACCTTGATGCCGGTCAGGCGGGCCGCTTGCGGATTGCCGCCGACGGCATAGATATGCAGGCCCAGCACGGTCTGGCGCAGCAGAAACCAGCTGACCAGCACCACCACCATGGCAATCCAGATCAGCATGGCACCCCCAGAAACGCGCCATTGCCCAGCCATTCAAATGACGGGATATCGCGGTTGAGTACCGTGGTGCCGTCGGCAAACAGATAGGCCGCGCCGCGCAACGACGTCATGGTGCCCAGCGTCACCACAAACGGGTTGATCTTGAAGCCTGCCACCAGCACGCCGTTGAGCAACCCCAGCAACAAGCCCGTCAGCATGAACACCGGTAGTGCCAGCATCGGCATATGTTGGGGTAGTGAGGTGATCATGCCCATTACCGCCGCCACCGCCAGGATGGAGCCCACCGACAGATCAATGCCCGCAGTCAGGATCACAAACGTCATGCCGCAGGCCAGCACCAGATTGATGGAAGTCTGCCGCAGGATGTTCATGGTGTTGCCGGACGTCATGAAGTTGGACGTACCGTCATCGCTCAGATAACGCGTCAAAAAAATAGAACGCCACGTACATGACGATCAGCACGGGCAGCATGCCGACGCGGTTAAACACTTCGCGCGCGTTCAGCCGGGTGTGCGGCCGCGCAAGGGGCGGCTGGCCAGTGGTGGGAAGAGGGATGCTCATGATCGAATAATCCTGTGTCTAGTGCAGGGTAGGGGCCGCAGCGGTGGCGGGCAGGTGGGTGGCCAGGGTCATGATCGCTTCCTGGCTGATTTCACCAGCGCCCAGTTCGCCGCTGATATGGCCTTCGCGCATTACCACGATGCGATCGCAAATGCCGATGACTTCGGGCAGCTCGCTGGAAATGACCACCACGGCCACGCCGCTGGCGGCAAGCTGATTGATGATGCGATAAATCTCACTTTTTGGCGCCGACGTCGACGCCGCGGGTGGGCTCGTCCAGGATCAGTACTTTGGGTTTGATGGCCAGCCAGCGCGCCAGCAAGATTTTTTTGCTGGTTGCCGCCCGACAAACCGCCGACGATGCCATCCGGCCCCGGCACCTTGACCGCCAGTTGCTTGATGGCGTCTTCGGTCAGCCGCCGCAGGCTTTGTGATTAAGAATGCCAAAGCGCGAGTTGCGGCCCAGCACGCTCATGGTGGTATTGGCCAGCGCCGACAATTGCAGAAACAGGCCCTGGCCCTTACGGTCCTCGGGTAGATAGCAATGCCACGGCGGATGGCATCCAGCGGTTCTTTGACCTTGATCGGCTGGCCATCCAGCAAGATTTCGCCCTGATGCAGCGCGTCTGCGCCAAACACCAGCCGCGCCAGCTCGGTGCGGCCAGCGCCCACCAACCGGCCAGGCCCAGCACTTCACCCGCGCGCACGGCAAATGAAGCACCGTGGATACGATCGCTATGCATATTGCGCACTTCCAGCCGCACCGGGCCGGGCGTGGTGGTTTCGCGGCGTTGGTAGAAGTCGCCCAGCGGACGGCCCACCATCATCTGGATAACGCGTTCGGGCGTGGCTTCTTCGCGCGGCAAGGTGCCCACATAACCGCCGTCGCGCATTACGGAAACCCGATCCGCCAGTTCCACCATCTCGGCCATGCGGTGGCTGATATACACAATTGCGATGCCATCATTGCGCAAGCGCCGGATCACCTCGAACAAGCGCTCGGTTTCCCGATCCGACAAGGCGGCGGTTGGCTCATCCATGATCAGCACTTTGCTTTTGTGTATAAGCGACCGCGCAATTTCAACCTGTTGCTGATCGGCAATGCCCAGGCTGCCCGCCAGGGTATCGGCGCGGAAACGTGCGCCCAGGCTGGCGAGAATTTCATTGGTCCGCCGTGCCATCAAGCCGGTATCCACCCGACCAAAACGCCCGCGCGGCTCGCTGCCCATAAACACGTTTTGCGCCACGCTCATATGCGGCGCGACGGCGAGTTCCTGGTAGATCAGATTGATGCCAGCGGCGCGCGCATCGGCCGGGGAATGCACCTGGATGGTCTGGCCCCCCAGGCGGATTTCGCCGGCGTCGGGTTGATACACGCCAGACAACACTTTCATCAGCGTGCTTTTGCCAGCACCGTTTTCGCCCATCAGCGCCAGGATTTCATGGCTGTGGACCTGCAATTGCACATTATCGAGCGCGCGCACCGCACCAAAGCGCTTGCTCACGCCCTTTACATCGAGGACGAGTTCAGACATCGCACGGTCTCCTGCGTCTGGTCTAAAGCACCGTGCCGCGGCTAAAAGCGGCACGTGTACACATCCGGTGGCAGCGCCGCCACCACCGGCTCAGGCCGGAAAGCCGTTTACTGTTTAACCCAGCCAGCGTAGCTGCTGATATTGGCTTTGGTTACTGGCGGCGTAGGCAGCAGCACGGTGGTGCTGGCCGGCTTTTTTTTACCATTCATCCAGTCATAGCCTAATTGCACGGCGGTCTGCGCCATCTTGTACGGGTTTTGTGCGGTCGAAACGCCCATAAGGCTGGATTTGTCCTTGAGCGCCACTTGCGCATCCGGCCCGCCATCAACCGAGGCGATCACTTTGACGTCGCTGCGGCCCGCTTGTTTGATGGCCAGTTCGGCCCCCACGGCGGTCGGATCGTTAATTGCAAATACCCCGTCAATCTTTGGATGCGCCGTCAACAGATCGGCCATCACCTGCATGCCGCCATCGCGACTGCCTTTGGCGTCCTGGTTGTCGCTGAGTACCTTGATGCCGGGGTAGCTGGCGGCCAGCAATTTCTTGCAGCCGGCCACGCGATCAATGACCGAAGTTACCGGCGGGCCATTGACGATAACCACGTTGCCTTTGCCGTTGATGGCCTTGGCCATAAAGCGGCAGGACTCGGTGCCGCCCATGGTGTTATCGGACATCACGGTCAGATCAGCGCCTTCGGCACCCACGTCGATGGCGATCACGACGATGCCAGCGGCTTTGGCTTTTTTCGATAACGGGAGCAATGCCTTTCGGATCAGCCGCGTTCACCAGAATGATGTCGGCCTTGTTGGCGATAAAGTTTTCGATCTGGCCCACTTGCGTGTTCAGGTCGTACTTGCTTGAAACCGTGGTGACTTTGACATTGTTGCCCGCGATTTTTTTTGGCAGAAGCTTCAGCGCCCTGGCCGATGGCAACAAAGAAAGGGTTGGCCAGATCGCCGACGGTAATGCCGATATATTTGAGCGGCTTGGCGGCAAAGGCGGGCGCGGCGAACACGGCGGCACAAGTGGCGACAAGCAAGGACTGGCGCAAACGCATGTTAAGACTCCTGATCTGAAAAAAAAGGGGGTGAGACGCTGGCCCGGTGGGCATTGGCATCGGCCGGTCTGTTCTGAACGTTGCCGGTGCAATAAATCTACACGTGTAAATTTATTAAATCGAGTTGGCACCATTTAAGAGCTGACGAATGGCATAAGGTGTTCTTTTTTTATGTGCGAAACGCTGAGTCAGTTTGGTGCAATGCAATAAAACAGCGCGGTTTAATCAGGCTGCGGCCCGCATCGGTGCTGGTTTGCGACGCTTGCACTATGCAAATAAATGCTTGAGCCATAACGGGGGTTCGCCCCGCCAGAATTTGTGTAGACTTTGCCGCTACACGCGTACACATTTGCCTTTATGACCACCCATGACCCCGATGCTTTGCAGACCCAATCCGTTGAATCCGGCAGTGATCACCACGCTGACGGTTTTCCCGGCGTGGTCACCATGAACGATGTCGCCGTCGCGGCTGGCTTGTCGCGCACTACGGTCAGCAAGTTTTTTTTAACGGCAGCGAAACGCTAAAGCCCGCCACGCGTGAACGTATCGAGCGGGCTTGCCGCGAACTCCATTACGTGCCGGATCTGCACGCGGTGAGTCTGGTCAAAGGGCGCTCGAATCTGATCGGGGTGATCTTGCCGTTTATTGCCGAGCCTTTTTTTTCGGCAAGGTGCTGCAGATCATGGAGCGCGAAGCCGCGCGCGGGGGCATGCAGATTGTCATCCAGGCCTCCAACAACGATCCCAAGCGTGAGGCCGCTGCCCTGATGACGCTGCGGGCGATGAAGGTCAACGGCATCATCGTCACGCCGATTGAATCGACTGCGAATCGGGCGCTGTTTGCGGCCTTGCAGAAAGAAATGCGCATCATCTTTCTGGACGCGTATTTCGACGAAGACTGCCATTTTGTAATGAACGACAACCGCCAGAGCATCGGCCTGATGGTCAATTATTTGCTCAGCCGCGGCGTGCGCCCGGCCTATCTGGGTACGCCCCGTATTGCCAATCCTTCGCGCCCGGAGCGGCTGGCCGGTTATCAGGAAGCGATGCAACGCGCGGGCGAAACGCCGCAGGTTATCCCGGTGGATGTCGAAGCGCCCACCTGGCAATTTGAAGCCTTTGCCTATGAGCAATTACTGGCATGGTGCGGCCAGGGCGGCTTACGCGACGGCGGCATTGGCGCCATCATGTGCGCCACCGATCGCATGGCTTTCGGCGCCGCCAAAGCGCTGCGCAAATTTGGCAAACAGCCGGGCAAAGACATGCTGGTGGCGGGGCACGACAACCTTGATATCGGCGAATATCTGGAGCCGCAACTGACCACGGTGCATCAGGATATCGAGCAAATCGGCCTGACCGCGATCCGCTTTATGCTGCAGGAAAGCGCGCCCGCCAGCGGTTATTTTTCAGAAGCGTTTTCCCGGCCGTCTGGTCATCCGCGAATCCGCCTGAAACACGCGCACGGCTTATCCGCATAGCCCGGCCTGCACGCCGGGCTATCCCTGGTAGCCCCACACCGGGCAGCAAGTTCCGCGCTTGTCCGACATTTTCCCCGCCCGTTCTGCCCGAGACTTGCCGCAATGGCTAGGTTTGCCCCTGCACGGGCGACCTTGTTTCCGTTCCTCTTTGAACACGCAAAACAGGCAGAACAACAATGGCAATTCCCGTCTCCACCTTGCGGCTGCAATTCCATAAAGATTTCACCTTCGATGACGCGCTGAGCCGTCTCGATTATTTTTTTCCGGCCTTGGCGTTAGCATCTGTACGCATCCCCCATCACCACCGCACGCCCCGGTTCCTTGCACGGCTACGACGTGGTCGACCCGACGCAAGTCAGCGCGGAGTTGGGCGGCGAAGCAGGGCTGCGCCGTCTGGTTGCCGGGTTACGCGAACGCAAGATGGGTTTGATCGCCGATATCGTGCCCAACCATATGGGCGTGGGCGCCAGCGAAAACCCATGGTGGGCCGATGTGCTGGCGTGGGGTGAGCGCAGCCAGTACGCGCGCTATTTTGATATCGACTGGAATACCCCGGTGCCGGGCCTCAAAGGCAAAGTGCTGGCGCCGATACTGGGCAGCGATTACGCCGAAGCGCTGGCGGGGCAAATCAAGCTCGACTTTGAAGCGGACAGCGGCCACTTTGTGATCCGCTATTACGACAATGTCTTTCCGGTCTCGGCCGCATCGCATGCCGAGATTTTGCGTCACGTCAGCGCCGAGCACGGCATGGCCGACGCCGACGCCTGGTGGCGTCCGTTTGACGTACTCGAACGGCTGGATGAGCCCGAGCACTTGCGCGATCAGGCCGACCGCGCGTTTGGCGGCCTGCAGCACTTTGCCAAATCCGAAGCCGGCCAGGCCGTGATTGCCGCCGCGCTTAAAGCCTATGACGGCAGTGACGCGGCCACGCGCCCGGCGCTGCATCGTTTGCTCGAAGCCCAGCATTACCGTTTGAGCGGCTGGCGCTGCGCCAGCGATGAAGTCAATTGGCGTCGCTTTTTTGACGTGAATACGCTGGCGGGCTTGCGCATCGAAGTGCCGGAAGTGTTTGAAGCCACGCATGCGCTGATTTTCCGCCTGTACCAGGACGGTTTGATCGACGGCGTGCGCATCGACCATATCGATGGCTTGGCGTGGCCGGGCCAGTATTGCCGCAAGCTGCGACAACGCCTGGAAGCCTTGACCGAGGCGCGGCCGAACGATGCGCCGCGCGGTCGACCGTGGATCGTGGTAGAGAAGATCCTGGCCCAAGGCGAAACACTGCATACCGATTGGGCGGTCGATGGCACCACCGGCTACGACTTTATGAATGAAGTGGGCGCTTTGTTGCACGATCGTAGCCATTTGCCCGAACTTAAAGCCGCGTGGAAAGCATGGACCGATGACGATATCCCCGACGATTACGAAATCGTCGCCGAAAGCGCGCGGCGCAAAATTCTCACCGAACATTTCAGCAGCGAACTCGACAGCGCCACCCGCGCCCTGCAAAACGTGGCGCGCCGCCATCTGCAAAGCCGCGAAGTAACTTTCCACGCTTTGCGCCGCGTGCTGATCGAACTGGTGGTGCATTTTCCGGTTTACCGCGTCTATACCGGCGAAAACGGTATGTCGGAGCAGGATTTGCGCTTGTTGCACAAGGCGGTCGATGGCGCGCGCACGGCTTTGCGGCGTGTGGATGTGCCGGTGCTGGAACGCCTGGCGCAATGGCTGGAGAACTGGCCCAACGCGGGCCCGCAAAGCGAAATCAATCCGGATGCGCTGGCGCCGATTGATCAGGAAAACGACAAAGCTGCGCGCACCGCCATCCAGCGCATTCTGCAATTGACCTCGCCGGTCAACGCCAAGTCGATTGAAGACACCGCGTTTTATCGTTATGGCGTGCTGCTGTCGCGTAATGAAGTGGGCGCAGACCCGTCTTTGTTTGCAATGTCGCCCAGCGCTTTCCACCAATCGGTCTTGCGGCGGCAAAAAAGATTTTCCGCACGCCATGCTGACCACCGCCACCCATGACCATAAACGTGGCGAAGGCGTACGTACGCGGCTGGCTGTGGTGAGTGAGATGCCGGAACGCTGGATTAGCGTGGTCAATCAGTGGCGCACGCTGAATCAGCAGCGGGTGGCGCAGATCGATGGCGCGGCCGTGCCGCCGACCGATGTCGAGATCATGCTGTACGAAATGCTGGCCGGTGCGTGGCCGGCTGATATTGCGGGCCAACCCGCACAAGCCGATGAATTGCAAGACTTTGTTGAACGCATCTGCGCCTGGCAAGAAAAAAGCCCAGCGCGAAGCCAAGCTGCGCACCGACTGGTTTGTACCTGATACCGCCTACGAAGATGCCAGCCGCAATTTTGTCACCGGCGCGTGCGAAGCCGGCTCGCCCTTTGTGGCCGAGATGGTCGATTTTGTCCGGCAGATTTCCGCCGCTGGCGCCATCAATTCGCTTAGCCAGGCGGTCTTGCGCAGTACCATCCCGGGCGTGCCCGATCTGTACCAAGGCACAGAATATTGGATCTAAGCCTGGTCGACCCCGATAATCGTCGGCCGGTGGATTACGAGGCGCGCAATGCCTCGCTGAGCGCGTGGAACGCTGCCAGCGACAAGACCAGCGCTTTACAAGAATTGATCGAGCACTGGACCGACGGCCGGGTTAAACAAGCGCTGGTTGCCAGCCTGTTGCAATTCCGGCGTGAGCACCCGGGTCTGTTTGCCGACGGCGATTACCAACCACTACGCATTGATGGCGCCAAAGGCCAGCATGCAGTGGGCTTTAGCCGCCGCTATGGCAACGATGTACTGCTGGTGGCGGTCACGCGTTTTCCGTGGCAACTGGCAGGCGCGGTATCAACACCCGCCATCCCTGCTGACGCCTGGGCCGATACCCGCTTGCCGCTAGAGGGCGAACTGGGCCAGATAGCGTGGCAGGATGTGCTGACCGGCCGCGAAATTGCGGCGGGTAACGATCTGCATCTGGGCGACATCATGCAGCCGCTGCCGGTGGCGGTGCTATTCGGCAGGTGCGCTGACATGGCGGGCGCCGTCGCCGCCAAGCAACGCAAGCGGCCAGCTCGGTCTGGTCGCTGGCCGGGCGGGGGCCGCTGTTCAGCCGCCGCATCCTTACCGAGAATGAAGTCGGCGACTTTTTGTTCGCCGGCTTTATTGTCGTGGTCGCACTGGTGCTGTTCTGGCTGGTGCGCAAAGTGCTGGTGCGCTGGATCGCTCCGCGATTACGCAAACGCCAGAAGCTGGGCGCCACCGCAATCGCAGAATCGTTTCGCGCCACCTCGATCTTTGTGCTGTTCCCCGTCGCGCTTTATCTGGGCGGCAATAATCTCGAATTGCCGGCGCGGCTAGAAACGCTGCTCGCAGTATTAGCCATGGCGGGCATTACGCTACAAGTCGCGCTCTGGGCCAACCGCATGCTAACAGTGTGGTTTAGCCTGGAAGCCGCCCACCGGCCCGGCGCCGACGCCGAAACCGCCACCGCACTCGCCGTCATCGGCTTTATCTGCCGCGCATTTTTTTTGTGGGCATTTATCGTATTGCTGGTCATGGACAGCTGGGCTTTAACATTTCGGCACTGGTGGCAGGCCTGGGGATAGGCGGCGTGGCCGTCGCCTTGGCCTTGCAACATATCCTGGGCGATATCTTTGCATCGCTGGCCATCGTGTTGGATAAGCCATTTGTGGTCGGCGATTTCATTATCGTGGAAGACATGCTGGGCAATATCGAACGCGTCGGCATTAAAACCACGCGTATCCGCAGCCTGGCCGGCGAGCAAATCGTTTTATCCAACGACTTTCTGCTGAAAAGCAAAATCCGCAATTACCAGAAGATGCAGGAACGGCGCGTGCTGTTTACGTTTACCGTTACCTATCGCACCCCCAAAGACAAACTCGCCCGCATCGACCAGATCGTGCGCGACGCTATCCTGGCACAAGACCAGGTGCGCATGGATAGGGCGCATTTATTGGGATTTGCTAATCACGGTTATTTGTTTGAAGTGGTGTTTTTTTGTGCTGTCGGGCGATTACAACCTGTATATGGATATTCAGCAGAAAGTGAATCTGGCGATGGTTGAGGCATTTGATGCTGAGGGGATTGGCTTTGCGATTCCGGTGCAGGCGGTTTATCACGAGGGCGGGGTGCCGATGTATGCGGCGGGGGCTGCGGGGAGTGAGGTGGGGCGGCAGTAAATTCCGCTTTTTTTTGGGCACAATTGTGTTGGTTAGAGTCCTCCGCGGCCGTCGACTTCGTGACAGTTGATAAGGCAAAGTGCCGAAACTCAAGCCGAGTGCGGCGAGTAGAGACTAATCGTTAAGCGAAAAGTCGGCTGGCCGTTGAAGTGTGGGCCGCCCCGGCGCCTTCCGAGGTTTGATCCTTTCGCGCCGAGCTTTTTTTGCAATCACGGCAAAGGCGATCACGCCTCCGGCAGAGAGAGAGAGGGAAACCCCCTCGCCAGTGCCAGACAAGGCCGAGGGGGTACTCCGCTACGCGGAGGGGTGTTTAGACCTGCAGGCTCCCACCCTCCAACCAAGAAGTGCGGTCAAACGGTACGGCGCCGTTTTTTCTACTTTTGCCCCGATTCCAGTCAATGCGGCGCGAGCTTTGAGGATTAACGGACGAAGGGTAGCGGCCTCGACTTGAGGCGAAAAAATCTGTATCGCGTCCTCTCTGCCGAGAGTTCCCACAAGTTTGTTCAAATCGGAAATATCGCCGACTTGTCCATCGGCCTCAATATCTCATGCCTTCTGGACTGCATATTCGGGGTCTGGATACTCACCGCAAATATAGTAGTGATCAAGGGCATCAAAGATCCTTTGAGAAGCCATATCGCGTTAGTAATATCGCCGGAAGCACATAGTCTTAGCCCGTAACATATCGCCGCGGCAGCGTCTTCTGCGTAAGCTCCGCCGCATGCACTGATTCTTCGTCTGTGGGGATCGCGGCAAAAGTGGCTTCCGCCAGTTGTGCCAGGTCTGATTGACTTATGGGATTACCACCGGCAAACAGCCATATCGCTTCCTGCGCCCGCGTGAACAACGCTTGTCGCGCAATATCGCGTTCGCCTTCAAGATATCGAAATAGGGCAGGCATCAATCTCGAACTGCAGGAAGCACTTATTGCGGCAGCGTCAGGCAACGATAATTGCCTGATCATTCCTACAAGCTTTTCTTTTCTATTTAAGGACATAAATCGATCACCATTCAGCTGAGCGTGGCCCGGTCAATTTTCCACCTATCCGAATGCCATAGGCTTTTGCCTGCCCATATGGCGGGTGTGCCCGACCGGTTTTCAGGTCATAAATCGCAGTAGGCTTGGTGATGTGTGCCTGCCTTATAAGAAAACGAGTTGTGGCCTGACTGCGTGGCTCAGGTCTAAAGAAGGGCTGCCTTTTCCGAATTCATAAAGGGCACCGGTGGAAAGTCGGCGCGCCTTACGTGTGCCGAACTCGGCCGGATCGTGATGCCAAGGCTTGGGTCGTACATTCGCGCCGGCTGCTTATTTAGCCTTTCCACACGAGGCTTGAAGCGCTCGATGTCATATTGATGTTGGCGTTCCATTTTTTTGTCTCAAGTTACTTTCAATATGTTGAGCTGCACCAATTTTCTCTTTGGATATTTTAAGTAGCCCAAATCTCGCGCAAGCACTGTTTCTTGTAATGATCAAATTCAAAAGGTCGTATCCCTCATTGTCTTGCGGATTTAAAGCAATAGACCGCAGGGAGTAATTCAAAGCTTGCACATACTCCCCCTTGTCGAGTGAGGCGCTGGCCAAGGCGATCGCAACGAGCGCTTCATCCTGCTGCATTCGTTGGACCTTTTCCTGTATTACCCAAGTAATAACGAGACCTGACAAAAAAAAGAGATACCACAAAGTATAGCAATATTTATTTTCTTCATGGCTTTGCAACCTCGGTGCAATTGTCAAATAATTTTTTTCCATTCGTCGACCCCGCCCATTTTTTTCATGGCGCAGTTTTGTATAGCGTATACGGATCATATTCACGGAAACCGGTTAGCCAAACGGATCGTAGAACGACATGGGGTTGCCGCGAACATATGCATAAACACCCACCGCAAAGGCGAGTGTTTATGCATAAAGCTACTCACCTTTTTTTTGCGCGGTGGTGACAGCGGGGACATTGCTCGGCATGGAGAAGCCACGAGAGCCAATCACCTGCCCCCTTATGAGACATGGCATACCGGACCAGAGCAAGATGGCAATTAGGGCATCGTATGATCCAGAACGAGATTCCTAAAGCCAGGAAGGCAATAAATACCCCAAAGATATCAATGATGGCGGATCAAGGCCGAACAATGATCCACTCATGGCAGCAGTGATGAAGAACATCCCGGCAAACAAAATCCCTCCCCCACATGCCAGATTTTTGTTTTCTGAGATTCAATAAGGCGCATTTTTTCCCTTTATCTGGAGCATCCGCAGGAAGCTGTCGCCCTGTTCACTGTAGTACGTATGACTGAACCGATCAGGGCGCCAGCATTATACGCCCCTTTGATCAAGACACCATTGATCGCCCAAGTAGCGCCAGTGGTGAAGGAAGCAAGATACGGTCTGACGCTCCGTTGGCAAATAGCTAGTGGTTTTTTTTAGAGAGATTAATAAATTCACCGTGGCGACAGACCGTTCGAGCGAGTCGTCCGAGTAAGCTGTCTCAGGATCGCTGGCTATCCAGAACAGCCAGTCTTGTACCACTTCACATTCTTGAGTCGTCAATAAAGTCCATCTTTTTTCGAAAAAAAATCATCCCACCAGTCCGTTCTTGGGCTTCTATCCAACATCATCACAATTGAAGCTACCGCGATCAGGTTCGGAAAATTTTCTTCTACGGTGACCTTGATAATACTGGGCAAGTAATAGCAAAAGGCTGCGGGCGAAAGCCAGCTAATGACGTCCGAACATTTTTTCCCAGTCCTCGGCGGTAAGTTCGGTCCAGGGAAAACGGCCGATATGCGCCAGATTTTTTTTGCTCCCATTCTTCGAGCTCAATTGAGTCTCGAAGCGATTCCGGGCGCATCCTGGCACTGAAAACGATGTGAAGTTGTTGGATAAGGTTCATCGCAAAATTCCTTGGCAGTTTGGCAGCTGGCGCCACACCAAGTGGGAGGATCGCCGCGCGCTTAATCTTTTGATTTGCCCGAGTATTGCTTAAGCAGTGCAAGGATGGCTTTGCTTTCTGGTTGAGTGGGCGCCATTCTCTCGGCAAGCAATAGCGCAGAAACATCGCTATTGTTGGCAGTGTCGGGGTTTGCACCGGCTTCCAAAAAAACATCTTTAAAAGCGAAAGGCTTGGGCTCGGAGTCATCAATGCGCGCCAGAGTGGTGTGTTTCCGTTGCCGTCCTGGAAATCTACTGTTGCGCCCCCTTTTATCAATGCGCG
>BBFD01000088.1 GCA_001313065.1 Silvimonas sp. JCM 19000 | reverse complement strand
GGCCTGGCCATTTCGACGCTGAACAATCCGTTCTTTGTTTCGCTGAAAAACGGCGCTGAAGCCGAAGCCAAAAAAAGAAGGCATCACGCTGATTACCGTGGATGCGCAGGACGACCCGGCCAAGCAGCAGGCCAGCGTGGAAGATCTGATCCAGAAAAAAAGTCAGCGTCATCCTGATCAACCCGACCGATTCGGCTGCCGTGGCGCCAGTGGTGAAAGAAGCCACCGATAAGGGCATCAAGGTGATCTCGCTGGACCGTAGCGTAACTGGCGCCGAAGTCAGCGCGCATATCGCTTCGGACAACGTGGCCGGCGGCAAGATGGCGGCTGAGTTCTTGCTGGAAAAAAATCGGCGGCAAAGGCAATGTGGTGGAGCTGGAAGGCATTGCAGGTTCGTCCGCTGCGCGTGAACGCGGTCAGGGCTTTCATAGCGTGATCGACGGCAAGGCCGATGTAAAACTGGCCGCGCGCCAACCGGCTGACTTTGATCGCGCCAAGGGCCTGTCGGTGATGGAAAACATCATCCAGGGCAACAAGCATATCGACGGCGTGTTTGCGCATAACGATGAGATGGCACTCGGTGCCGTGAAGGCGCTGCAAGCCGCGGGTATGAAGAAAGTTGTGGTGGTCGGTTTTGATGCCACAGCCGACGCGGTAGCTGCGGTAAAGGCCGGAGATCTGGCGGCCACCGTGCAACAGCAGCCGGAATTGATTGGTCAATCGGGCGTGCAAGCTGCGAAGAAGTTGATTGATGGTCAGACCGTTGATAAATTCATCCCCGTACCGCTGAATCTGATCAAGTAAGTGTGACTGGATCAGCCTGGCGCCGTTGACGCACCGACTGCCAAAACGAGCCTTAGGCCTCGCGAAATTACGCGGGGGCTTTTTTTTCTAGGCACAAGAAATGAATACGCCATAGGGTGGGTCTTGACCCACCACCCAAAGGCGCAAAGCAAAACGCAGCATTCTTTTCGTCCACTTTGATTGGTGGGTCTGGTCCCCACCACTCAAAGGCCTACGCCAGTACGCAGCGTTCTGCTCATCCACTTTGAACGGTGGGTCATGACCCACCCTATGCGCAGCGGATTTTAGTAATCGTATTGACCCCAACAGGCGTAAACGTGTCCAGCTTTGAAAGACTGACCATCGACGATATCGCGCGCCTGGCACAGGTGTCGCGCACGACTGCCAGCATGGTGCTGAATGGCTATGCCGAGCGCTATCGCATTTCCAAAGCCACGGTGGAGCGCGTGCTCAAGGTGGCCGAAGAACATCACTTCAGCCCCAGCCAGTCAGCGCGCGCCTTGCGTTCACGCCGCAGCAATACCATCGGCTGGTGATTCCTGATCTGACCAACTCGGCGCATTCGGCGCTGGCGCAGGCGCTGGAATCGCTGTGCCGCGCCGATGGTTATCAGATGGTCATGGTCACCAGCGACGAAGATCCGCAGCGCGAAACCGATGGCATTGCGCACCTGGTGGCGCGCCAGGTGGATGGCGTGGTGGTGGTGCCGTGCACGGCGGACGCATCCCGTTATCAGAAATGGACGCAGCGCTTGCCCTTCGTCTTTGTCGACCGGCGCATCGAAGATTCCAATATCCCGTCCGTAGTCAGCGATGCCACCGCCACCGTGGCGCAGTTGGTCGCCCGCGCCATCGAGCAAGGCGCGCAAGAGATTGTGTATTTTGGTGGTCAGCCTGCCCTGTCGGCCAGCCGCGATCGTCTGGCGGGTTATCGCAGTGCGCTGGCCCAGCACGGCGTGGCTGAGCAAGCCGACTGGGTATTTGAGCGCGACTTTCAACGCGAATCAGGCTATGCCCTGATGCGCGACTGGGTGGCGCAACATCAGCGTTATCCGCAAGCACTGTTTACCGCTTCGATTACGTTGCTGGAAGGCGTGCTCGCTTTTATCAATGACGCGGATTCGCAAAGCGGCGCACCCGGCCGTTTGATGACCTTCGATGATCACCGCTTGCTGGATTGCCTGCCCGTACGCATCGACGCCATCGTGCAAGATAGCCAGGCGCTGGCGCAGCAAAGTCTGGACGCGGTAATGGCTTTGCTGCAGGGGCAGACACCGGAATCGCGGCGCGTGCCCGCGCATATTCATCAGCGCACCTGATCTGGCGCAAAGTCTGGCGTTGGCAGAATTATCCGAGCGGTTTACGCTACGCAGTTCTGGCCCCCGGACACAGGAACAGCATGAATCTGCAATACCCCAAAGTAGTGGCCCTGGGTGGCGGCACCGGCTTGTCTGCCTTGCTGCGCGGGCTTAAGCGCTTTCCGGTCGACATCACTGCCATTGTGACGGTGGCCGATGATGGCGGCAGTTCCGGCATTCTGCATCGCGAATTGCGCGTGCCACCGCCCGGCGATATACGCAACGTGCTGGTGGCGCTCAGCGAAGCCGAAAGCATCTTCAATGACTTACTGCAATTCCGTTTCAAGTCCGTCGATGGCGGCCATTATCTGGATGGCCATTCCATGGGCAATTTGCTGCTGACGGCGATGTTTTCGCTGACTCAGGGCAATTTTGTCAAAGCCGTGGAAAACATGGGGGTGGTGCTCAATATCAAGGGCCGCGTTTATCCGGTCTGCCCCAATGCCACCGTGCTGCACGCCGAACTGGCCGATGGCCGCATCGTGCATGGCGAATCAAAACTGGCCACGCATGGCTCGGCGATCAAACGCGTGTTCTTTGATGCCGAAGTGCGTGCCGAACCGCTGGCCATCAAGGCCATCGAAGACGCCGATATCATCGTCATGGGCCCCGGCAGCCTGTACACCAGTGTGCTGCCCAATCTATTGCTGCCCGAGGTGGCCGCCGCGATCAACGCCAACACGCATGCGGACCGGGTGTATGTCTGCAACCTGATGACGGAAGCGGGCGAATCGGATGATCTAAGCGCCGCCGGCCACGTCCAGGCCATCCTCGACCATGGCATTACGCGCATCGACAAAGTCATCATCAACGATGAAAACATTCCGGACGATGTGGTGGCCCGCTACGCCGCAGAAAACGCCGCCCCGGTGATCAACGATTACGCCGCACTGGACGCGCTGGGCGTAGAAGTCATCCGCACCCGCATCGCCAGCCTGGCCGACGGCGTGGTACGGCACGACTCGATCAAGACCGCCGCCAGCGTGTACGCCATCGCGCTGGAAAAAGTCTAAGCCCCCGCTAATGCTGCGATAGGGTGGGTCTAGACCCACCAATCAGAGCCGTGGAGAAATAAGCTGCCCCATGCCTCTCGCTGGCACGGGCCATGCCCACCACCCAAAGCCGTGGCGAAATGGGTTGCATCATGCTTCCTGGCGCCATGGAATGGTGGGTCCAGACCCACCCTATGCACCGCAACTCACAAGCAAGGTTGCAGCACTTGTTTCAGCGCGGCGGCGTCGCTGGGCAGATTGAACTGCGCCACCAGCGGTTTGCCTTTGCCATCGGCGCTGGCCACTTCCACCTTCAGCGGCTTACCCGCATTGCTGAGCCACGCGGCCAGCTCTTTTTTTTGCTGGGCTGCAGCGAAAATGCAAAGTTCGGCCCTTGCGCCGCACCGCTGGCGTTGTATTTGGCGGCGGCTTTGGGGGTATCGACGCTAACCAGTTTTTTTTCCTTGATGCCCGCGCCAGCCGCGCCTTCAAACGGTGTGGTATTGAAATTGGCGGATTTGCCGATGCTCAGATACGCGTACGGTTCGGCATTCGGTTGGCACGCCACCGACAAACTGGCGGTGTGGGCGCTGTCGCCGTTCAGGGTCGTGCTGGGCAGCGTAGCGGTTTGCAGTGTCTGGCCAGCAACGGGCTTGGCAACTTGCCAGGTGGTGGGCTGATTAGCCTGGGCCAGCGTAATGGTGGCCAACAAGGTGGCGGCAAAGACAGATCGGTGACGAATGTGCATCACAGAGGCTCCGATAAATTAGGATTTATCCGAGCTTAAAGGCATCAAGTCACACGATGTAACGGCATTTTTTTTACCCAAAAAAAGTTGCGGAACTTCACTGACTACACGGTCAGAACGACATAGACATGGGGCGTGGCCGCCCCATGTCCGTGCAGCTGGGTCACTTGATTTACGCGACCACCGGAATCTTGCCGATTTTCGCCTGCCACTGCTTGGGCGCTACCGCATGCACCGAAACACCGGTGCTATCCACGGCCACCGTGACCGGCATGTCGACTACATCAAACTCATAAATCGCTTCCATGCCCAGATCAGCAAAGGCCACCACCTGGCTGCCTTGATCGCCTTGGACACCAGATAGGCGGCGCCACCCACCGCCATCAAATACACCGCCTTGTTGTCGCGGATGGCTTCGACCGCAGCCGGGCCACGTTCAGCCTTGCCCACCATGCCCAGCAAACCGGTGGTTTCCAGCATCTGGCGGGTGAACTTGTCCATGCGCGTGGCGGTGGTCGGGCCAGCCGGGCCCACTACTTCTTCCCGTACCGGATCGACCGGGCCTACGTAATAAATAAAGCGATTGGTAAAGTCGACCGGCAGTGTTTCGCCCTTGTTGAGCATATCGATCATGCGTTTATGCGCGGCATCGCGACCGGTCAGCAATTTGCCGTTCAGCAACAGCGTCTGGCCTGGCTGCCAGCTGGCGACTTCTTCACGCGTGATGTGGTTCAGATCAACGCGAACGGCATCGGCCGCAGGCGTCCAGGTCACATCCGGCCAGTCTTCCAGTTTGGGCGCTTCCAGCACGGCGGGGCCGCTGCCATCGAGCGTGAAATGCACGTGGCGGGTGGCGGCGCAGTTGGGAATCATCGCCACCGGCAAGCTGGCAGCGTGCGTGGGGCAATCCATGATCTTGACGTCCAGCACAGTGGCCAGACCGCCGAGGCCCTGCGCGCCAATGCCCAGCGCGTTCACCTTCTCGTACAGCTCGATGCGCAGTTCTTCCACCCGGTTTTGCGGGCCGCGCGCGATCAAGTCCTGAATATCGATTTCCTGCATCAACGATTCTTTGGCCATCAGCATGGCTTTCTCGGCCGTACCACCAATGCCGATGCCCAGCATGCCAGGCGGACACCAACCCGCGCCCATCAAAGGCACGGTTTTAAGCACCCAATCAACGATGGAATCGGACGGGTTCAGCATCACAAACTTGGATTTGTTCTCAGAACCACCGCCCTTGGCCGCGATGTCAATTCCGACGGTATCGCCCGCCACAATCTCGTAATGGATTACGGCCGGGGTGTTGTCTTTGGTGTTCTTGCGGCCGCCCGCGGGGTCTTGCAGGATGGATGCGCGCAACTTGTTGTCCGGATGCAGATAAGCCCGGCGCACGCTTCATTGATCATGTCGCTCACGCTCATGGTTGCGTCGGCCCACTGCACATTCATGCCGACGCGCACAAAACAGGTGACGATGCCGGTGTCCTGGCAGATTGGACGCTGACCCTGCGCGCACATGCGGCTATTGGTCAGGATCTGCGCGATGGCGTCTTTGGCGGCCGGGCTTTCTTCGCGCTCATAAGCGGCGCCCAGTGCCTTGATATAGTCGGCCGGATGGTAATAGCTGATGTATTGCAGACTGTCGGCAATGCTGTCGATCAAGTCGTCCTGGCGGATGACGGCCATGCGAAAACTCCAGTGGGATCGGGTGTATGAAGAGAACGTGCTGCGGCGCGCAATTTTAGCAAAGCGGCTGTAGTTGCGCGCTGCCGATTACACCAGGTCCGCATTGTTCTACAACACGAGGCGGTCTGTGCACTGCCACCGAAGCCATAAGCGGTGAACGCTGGCACCGCCGTCAGCGGCGTGCGCCTATCATTGCGCGGAATCTTCAGCCGCAGCCAGGTCAGCCATAAGCTCGCAAGTCAGGGTGAATTCAGGTTGGGGTACATGCCTGCAGCCGCCGCAAAGTAACTGGCGTTTCCGCCATACTCGATTGAAAAGACGAATCCACTGACGCACCAGACTTTCGCCTGCAATTTTTTCCCGGTTCGATATTTCGACTTGCACCTTGGCCACCAGGAGTTCAGTTGTCCTGTTTGCGAATGCAAGGTCTTGGTCAAGATCCGAACGGCCATTCTTTATTCTGTAGAAGTTGGCTTCGACGCCCTCGGGCAGGCGCTGAACTTTATTGATTGCCTGGATCTGCCGGTTCCATGCCGCGCGCAAATGCGCGTCCAGATGCGCCGCGACACACTCAAGTATCATTTTTTTCGAGCGCAGATAATTTCGTACCAGCGCCGAACATCCAGGCAAAAAAACAGTCTTCATCACTGACACGTGCAAGTCCCTCCGTACGCCTGCTGCATGACCGTATGCCCCGCTCGCGGGACCTCTATGCGCGCCGTAGCCTCAACCCAAGCGTATGGCAAACCTCTTCCGGATTGCGCGCATAGCACCGAACCATATGGCTGCAATAATCGGCCACAGTGAAGATCAGCAGATCCCCGCTGCCGAGTCGCTTCAAGTCAGCCTTATCAGACACGTCGCGAATGTCGTCGCTGAGGATATCAAATTCATTTCTTTTGAAATCGGATGAGCTGGTCGCAACCAGATTTTCACCAAACCGATCAGTTCGATCCAGAACGCCGACTTCTACAGCAAAAAAGCCCGGCGATCCTTGCCATTGCGGCGTGCCAGATTTCGTCATGGGTGTATTTGTTATTCATAAAGCGCAATTCAGCCATTGGGGGCGAGGGATAAGTCCGCCAGCACAGATGGCCAGCGGCGGCCGCTTACCTGTCTCAAGCCTGGGTCGGGGATTGGATGTATGTTGCCGGTACAACAATGATGCAATCATCTAGATGAAATCCAGGCGCCGTAAACTGTCAGTCATATTGCCCCAAGCGCGGCGCATTACAGGAATCGACCAGCAATGAGCATCACCGTAGAGCGCGGCTCCGGCGTGGCCCTGTGGCGGCAAATCGAGGAAACCCTGGCAGGCGAAATTGCGCGCAAACAATTGCGCGAGCGCCTGCCCAACGAGGCCACGCTGGCGGAACGCTTTGGCGTAAACCGCCACACCATCCGCCGGGCCGTACAAGCGCTCGAAGCACGCGGCATGGTGCGCATCGAGCAAGGCCGGGGCACTTTTGTGCAAGAGGAGTTTATCGATTACAAGCTGGGCAAGCGCAGCCGTTTTTTTCGCACAGTCTGGAAAAACAACAGCTTGCTGGCACCAGCCAGGTTCAACGCAGCCGCAGCGTGGTGCCGCGCGATGAAGTCTGCGCCATGTTGCAGGTGCCCAATGGTAGTAGCGTGATGCAGATTGATGCACTAGATGTGGTGGATGGCCGGGTGATCGGCGTGTGTACCCAGTATTTTCCGCTGCCCCGCTTCAAAGGTTTTGATGTGCTGTATCAGCAAGCAGGCTCGGCCGTGCGCGCCTTGCAACAGCTCAATATCGAGGAATACAGCCGCAAGTTCAGCCGCGTCAGCACGCGTTTGCCCGAGGCCGATTGTGCGCAACAACTGGGCCAGCCCAAGACGCAGCCGATCTTGTTTGTCGAAAGCGTGTATGTGGATGCCGCGGGCGTCCCCATCGAATATGGCATTACCCGCTTTGCCGGTGATGCCGTGCAATTGGTGTTTGAACCGGAGCATGCCTGATGGATATCGCCGCCGCCCTCGCCGCCTGGCGCAGCACCCAGCCGTTGATACGAGCGGTCTCACCCGCTTTGCCGTGCTTGGCCATGACCTTGGCTGGTTGCAGCGCGAGACGGTGGAGTTCTTGACCGCATTTGACCCGGCGTTTTTGCTGACGCCGCAACGGCTGCGGCTGAATGTGTCTGATGTGGCGACGGCAGAAGTGTTACTGCAGCAGGCAGCGCAAAAGCTGTACGACACCGGTCGCATGCCGGGTTGGCGCAACGAGTTGTACGATCTGCACGCCCCCACGGCCGATGGCACGCCTGATCTGCAGCAGCCGCTCTTGAAGCTGGAGCGTGCCGCTTTCCGCCGCTTTGGTTTCACCAGCATGGCCGTGCATATCAATGGTTATCGCGACGACGGTCAGATCTGGATTGCGCGCCGCGCGCTCAGCAAACATGTCGATCCCGATCTGCTCGACAATCTGCCGCAGGCGGCATCGGTAGCGGCGAGCGCATGGCGGCGTGTGCAATGCGCGAATTATGGGAAGAAGCGGGCGTGCCGCCCGATATGGCGCAACACGTGGTACCCGTGGGGCAGTTGCAGATGCAGCGCAATGTGCCCGATGGCGTGCATGACGAGATTTTGTATTGCTACGATCTGCGCTTGCCCGACGATTTTGTGCCCACCAATACCGATGGCGAAGTGGCTGGCTTTGAAAGCCTGAGCGCCGACGAAGTCGCTGCCCGCCTCGGTCAGATGACGTGGGACGCCGCCGCCGTCACCGCGGCCTTTCTCGAACGCCGCGCCGCGCTGCGCGCCGGATAAACCCGGCTGTGGCCAAGCAAAAACGCCGCATGGGCTGCGGCGTTTTCTGCACCTGCACCGGCGCTGGATTACTGCAAACGCGTCGCAGCAATACCCTTGTGCGGGCCGCTCCCCACCTGGGCAGATTGCCCGCTTCGATCATCATGCGGGCCACGCGCAATGCTTCGGCATTGGCGGCATCTTCGCTTCCGAACTCGCTCGGCGCTGAAACCCGGCGCCATGGGACTACATATTGAGGGTCCACACCATCAGTCGGCAGGCCGATGGTAAGGGTGGGATACCAGTCCTGCGTTTCGATATCCTGCTCGGCGCAGGTCTCGATGAAATAGCCTTTGTGCTGTTGCATGGCGCTGCTCCTTGCCTGAATAAGCAATTAAATCCCAATAAAATCAATGCGAATCCGGTTGGGCGTGCGCGGCCTTGTCGACAGCGCGCCGTTGATACCAGTTTCTATAGATGCTGCGTTGCAACATATCGGCTGCCTGCCTATAAGTCTGTAAGTGAAAGCCTGTAACTACGTGTTTGACAGCGCGGCCTCACAGTCAGGTCAGCGTCTGGCCTACAGCATCCGGCAGACGCGGTGCCAGACAATAGTGGCCACACTAATCCTGAATCTTGCAAACCCTTAGCGGAGAAACCCATGGCCTGGAGTGGCGGCACCGAACTGTTTGAAGACGTAATCACGGCAGCGCAAAAAAAGGCATCCCCGACAATGACTTGCGCCGTGATTTTTTATCTGGAGCTGATCGAAGCCTTCGAGCGCGAGGGTTGGGATGAGCAAGCCGATTGCCGCGGTCTGGACGCGGCTTTTGACGAAGCGCTGGAATCACTGCACCCGGAGCTGACCGAAGACGAGGACGACGAAGACGACTCGGATGACGATGTTTATCACTAAAGCAGCGGGCGGGGCTGGATGGGAGGATCTCCCATCCACGCCCTGCGCCGGTGCCGCATCGAGCCACTTGGCGTGATCGGCCCTGGCCCGGTGTTTACTGCGCTATGCGCCGGGATGTTTGGGGAATAGATAGGGCCCGGCTTCGCGCATGAAAATCTCGACCGTCTTCGGTCCCACCCCCTGCAGTTCAGCCAGCTTGTTTTCAAATTCCTGGCGGCTACGCGAACGTGAATACATCTTGCGCAGGCTGCCGCCGTAATCGTCAGTGAGTTGTTGGCACATGGTTTGCAAATTGCGCGCGGACGATTCATCCAGCCGCCGGTAATGGCCTTCGCCCAAGGCATCCACCAGCTCTTGCCAGCTTTTTTTGCAGGATGGCGTGCGGGCTGCTCAAGCGTCTTTCCATAAACACATGCCACGTGCGCTCGGCCACTTCGGCCTGTACCGGTTTGCCAAACAGCCAGCTTGCCAATAGCCAGCGAAACAGACCGCGCTCGCCCACGATATTGATGCCCAGATCGCCCGCGGTCCGTTCACGCGTGCTGTGATGCGCATGGCCTCGGGCCGGGTTGTGGCTGGAATGGCTGTGTGTTTCGGTATGGGTGGCGCTGTGCTGAGTCATGGCGGCTCCTTGCCGCGCCGACGCAGCGGCGCGGAGTGCGTTTTTTTTATAAAGTGATTGGGTCCGGGCCCGCCGCTCAGGCGGTCGGGTGTACCAGCTGTTGCGCCATCTCCAGATGATGGCGTATCACCGGCAGGGTCTGTTCGGCATAACGACGCAGATCAGCGTCGCTGCCGTTGCTGGCTTCCTGATTGAACAAGCGCTCGACCACGCTATGGCATACACCCCGGCATGCTCCAGATACTCATCATCGAATTGGGCGCTATCCAGATGCCGCAATCGTTCCAGCAACTGGTTGTCTTCGGTGTCCGGCGCCAGTTCCAGCTCCACCCCTTTGTCGCGCGCCAAGCGTTGCAGGGCTTCGTTGTTCTTGCGATGTTCGCGCACCATCTGCTCGGCAAATTGCTGCACTTCCGGGCGCACCGCGTGGCTTTGCGCCAGTTCGCCCAGCGCCACTTCGGCCGCGCCCGCATGCGCCGCCTTGTACAGGAACATCAGATCGGATTCATTCAGACGCACCCCCATGCGTGCGGGGTCGTGCCCGAATACGCCTGGCATGCCGCTCATGGCGGACGAGCTCACCAGTTCGTTCAGCGACGTTTGCTTTGATTCCATCGTGCCCTCCTCGGTTAAGCCTGCGTATTCACCAACAGGCTGGTGTTGTTATTGGCTGCTTGCGCCGCAGTCGCGGCATTCACCGTATTGGTGGCCGTATTGGCGGTGGCGGCAGCATTGGCAGCCGCCTGATTAGCGGCCACGGCTTGCGCCTGGTTCAGCTGATTGGCCGGGTTCAGCGGATTGGTCGGGTTGTTGACGCTGGCCGGGTTTGCCGGGTTGTTGGGATTGTTGACGCTGTCGGGGTTCAGCGGGTTGTTGGGGTTATTCAGGCTCAGCGGATTGGCCGGGTTGTTCGGGTTATTGATGCTGTTGGGGTTCAGCGGGTTGTTCGGGTTATTCAGGCTGTCCGGATTCAAGGGATTGGTCGGGTTGTTCAGGCTTGCCGGGTTCAGCGGATTGTTGATATTGAGCGGGCTGTTCGGGTTGAGCGGATTGTTCGCGTTCAACGGACTAGCCGGGTTGTTCGGGTTATTGATGTCGTTGGGATTGTTGTTCAGCGTTGCTTCATTGGCTGCAGTCTGGTCGGTGGTGGCGGCGTTGATATTGTTGGCCGTCTCTTGCGCCGAATTCAGCAGCGAACTGGTGGCAGTGGCGTTCAGCAAAGACGCAGCGGTATCGGCTGGCACATTCACAATCACCGATTCGGGTGTGCCCAAGGCGTTGTAGGTCAGCGTGGATACATTCACCGTTCCGGCCAGATTGGCCGCCGCCGGGCTGTTGGCCAGCGTCGCGGCCAGACCGTTGGCCGCGTTGTTATCAAGAATGGCGTTGGCATTGCCGAGGGTAAATTGCGTGGTGGTCGCCACGCTTTGCTGCACGGTGGTGGCGGTCAGATTGCTGCTGTTCAAGCTTCGGTGGACTGCACATTGGTCGCGATATTGGCTTCCGTCGCCGCCACTTGCGCCGCATTGGCCGCTTCGACGGTGGCCGTCGGCAGCGGCGTGATAATCGGCACCAGCGTGGACGAGTCTACTGCGGTGATCGGATCGATAGCCATGATGCGTCTCCTGTGTCGCCGTGCGACAGCATGATTCATAGCCTCATCCTCCGCCTTTGTATCAAGCCGCCCTATCGGCAGCCCGCGCGCCGCAGCGTCAGCCCATTCCGGCCTGGCCACCCCACATAAGCCAGCGCCCAGGCGCTTTCCTACGCGGCGATCAGCACTGGCCTACAGCTACCCCGCGGGCAGCACGGCACCATCAGCAGCTGGACCGGGGAGAACGCAATGCGGCGCGGATGGTGGGGATGGACCTTGCTGGGATCAAGCTGGGTGGGCCTGGCATGCAGCGCGTACGCGGCCGACGTCAACGGCATACCGGTGGCGGCCTCGGCGGTGCAAGCCACCGCCTCCGGTGCCAATCACGACAAAATCCGCCGCGCCTCGCTCATCATCGGCACCAAGGTGCAAAGCCCGGCGGGCGAAGAGCTGGGCCGCATTTCGGATATCGTGCTCGACCCGGCGCATGGCTCCGTGGCCTATGTGGTGCTGCAAGGCGCGCGCATCGGCGGCACCGCGGGCAAGCTCTATGCCGTGCCATGGCCCGCGCTGTCTGTGGCAGGGGAAGACGGTGATATTTATCAGCTGAATATGGATCGCTCGGTGCTGGGCAACGCGCCGTCGTTTGACGACCGGCACTGGCCAGACTTTACCGATCGGCAATGGAATGACTCGACGTGGAAATACTACGGCGTGAAACCGCCGTGGCTACCCTGAGCCCTATCGCCGCGGGGCCCCTGCAGCACTCGCACTCGCTCACAGTTTGCACGCCAGCCGGGCCCGAACAGTGCGGCCCGGCGCATAGGTGTGCTGCGGCGGTCTTGCCTCAGCGACCGGCCACGGCCTGCAAATGCGCGGCAAAGTCACTGGCGCTGGTCAGGCCGATGACGCGTTTGGCCTGCAACTTGCCCGCCTTGTCGTAGAAGATCAGTGCCGGCGGCCCATACAGGCCAAATTGCTTGAGCAAGGCGGCGTCGTCATCCGAGTTGGCGGAGACATCGGCGCGCAGCAGCACAAAATTCTGCAACTCGGCTCTGACCTGAGCATCCGGCAGCACATTCTTTTCAAATTCAACGCAAGACACGCACCAGTCGGCGTAGAAATCCAGCATCACCGGTTTGCCATTGGCCTGCGCTACCGCTTGCTGCAATTGCTGCACCGATTTGACGGTCTGGAATTCCGCCGCCGCGCTGGCGCCCTTAGGCCACAACGGCTGGCTGATCCAGATGGCGCTGCCCAGCATGATGACGCCAAACACGCGCTTGACGTTGCCCATGGTCTTGCCGCTCAGACGCGGCAATACGCTGCTGCCAAAGGCGCCGATCAGCAGCAGTGGCAAACCGGTGCCAACGCCGAGGGCGTACAAGGCGCTGCCGCCCAGCAGGCGGTCGCCCGTCCTGGCCATGAATGCCAGCGCGCCAAACAAAGGCGGGGCCATGCACGCGCCCACCAGCAGCGCCGACAACATGCCCATCACAAACACCGGCGCCAGTTGGCCGCCCGGCAAGCGGTTGGCCAGATCATTGATGCGGCTTTGAAAACCGCCCGGCATCTGCAACTCAAACAGGCCAAACATCGACAAGGCCATGATCACAAAAAAAACAGCACCAATACTGCGGTCGTAATCGGGCTTTGCAATTGCACGGTCAGCAATGTGCCGGTGCTGGCCGCAGCCACGCCCACCACCGTATAAGTCAGCGCCAGGCCCTGGGTATATACCAGCGTCAGTCCAAACGCGCGCCAACGGCTGCGCGCCTGGCCGATCACGATGCCCGACACAATCGGCAACAACGGGTACATACACGCGGTGAGCGCCAGGCCCACGCCCGCCGCAAAAAACAGACCCAGGGTCAACCACAGATTGCCACTGGAGAGCGCACGCGCCGTGGCGTCGCCCGCATCAACGGCCCACGCTGCGGTCGAACCGGCCCCGAGCACCACGCTGATTAATAGTGTTTGCAACAAACCACGCCTCACTGCTTTCTCCTGCGATAGCACCGGCCACGTGCGGCCGGGTTAGCGATTCTAACGGATGAGACGCGCAACCGGTTCACCAGCGCACGCGTCGTCTGCTCTGTGGCTGCGCCACGCC
>BBFD01000087.1 GCA_001313065.1 Silvimonas sp. JCM 19000 | reverse complement strand
CGGGCGCGGCCTGAGCGTCGGCCAGCGCTTTGCGCGCGTCGGTCAGGGACTGGCGCTCGGTGGCCAGTTCATCTTCCAGAATCTTGCGCCGATTGCTATCGCGGCTGCGCTGGGTGCTGCTGTCCACCTTGGGGAAATCCGCCGGGCTGGGGGCGTTGACGCGTTGCACGTTAGTCCCCTTGGCATTGGCGTTATGCGGCCGACTGCCCATCGGGATCATCTCGGAATAAACCTTGGTGGCGCCGCGCATGGGGATATTGGAGAAGGTCACGCGGCCTTCGTCGTCGGTGTACTTGTAGATATCCGCCCATGCACTGGCAGCGAGCAGACTCGCGCACAGGGCGAGCGCACCGAGGCGGAGGCGGGTGCCAGATTTGCAAGAAAAAAAAGACGATGGATTGGGCATGGACGGCACCTTATCACAGCCTGGCTTACGCGGGCCGGTCGCTATGACCGAGTGGCCGGTCTGGCGCGACGAGATCACGCACCCTTTGCTTGAGCTCTTTGGCTTCCGGAAACCGGCCCTCGATCTTGCGATCCCAGATCAACACCTCATTACAGTGCACGATAAACACGCCGCCGGTGCCCGGTTGCAATGCCACCTCAGCCAGTTCATCGCTGAAGGTGCTGAGCAGCTCTTGCGCCAGCCAGGCGCTGCGTAACATCCAGTTGCATTGCGTGCAGTAGCGGATGCTGACCCGGTGATCGGTCATGATTTGAGTGTCCTTGTTGCTTGAAACTGCAATCCGAGGTCGCGCAGTTGTTTTTTCGGTGTGGCTGGCGCTGGTGTGATGAATGCCGTGCCAGCCCAGGGCGGTGGCGGCCGCCGCGTTATCTTTGTTGTCGTCGATAAAGACAAGTTCCTGCGGCTGCACATCCGGCATATCGCGGGCAATGCGGCGGAACATCTCGTGATAGATGGCGGCATCGGGCTTGATCAGCTGGATGCGGCCGGACACCACAATGTCCTTGAACCGATGCAACAGCGGATAGTTTTCCCACGCATACGGAAACGTCTCGGCCGACCAGTTGGTGAGCCGTATAAGGGGATTGCAGCCGCCTCCAGGTCTTCCATTAACTGGACGCCGTCCGCAAGCGTGCCGTTGAGCATCACTGCCCAGCGATCATAAAACGCGCGGATCAGCTCCGCGTGCTCGGGGAATTCGGCAATCTTGGCCGCGGTGGCATCGGCCAGAGTCCGCCCGGCGTCTTGCTGCAGATTCCAGTCCCCGTTGCAGACGTGTTGCAGAAACCACGCGCGCTCGCGGGCGTCGGGAATCAGATCGCGATACAGATATTCAGGGTTCCAGTCGAACAGCACACCGCCAAAATCGAAAACCACTGCGCGCACGCTCATGCTCAGCAACCTTTATCGGGGAGGAATGACATTGTAGCGAGGCCAGCGCCGCCTGTGCGGCGGCGGCGGGCATGGGGATTACAGCCGCGGGCTGTCGGCCGGCAATTCGGTTTCGAGTACCACGCGATTGCGCCCGGTCTGCTTGGCAAAATACAGCGCGTGGTCGGCCCGCGTCAGCAAGGTATCGAGATCAGCATCGGCTGCATGCAGCCGCGCCACGCCAATGCTGACCGTGACCGCCATACTGGCGACCGGCGCGTTATCCAGTTTGATCCGCGCGGCGCTGACGGCGTGGCGCAACTTTTCGGCCACTTGTTGTGCATCTTCCAGCGGCGTATCGGGCAGTAGCGCGACAAATTCCTCACCACCCCAGCGGCCAAAACTGTCGCTGCCGCGCAGGCTTTCCTGGCAGGCGCGCGAGACGGTACGCAAGGTCAGATCACCAATCAGATGGCCATAGGTATCGTTCACTTGCTTGAAATGGTCCAGATCCAGCAACAGCACCGCCAGCGGCTGCTGATGCCGGCGCGCCAGCATCACCGCATGCGCGCAGCGGCGTTGCCATTCGCGCCGATTGGGCACCCCGGTCAGTTCATCCGTGGTGGCCAGTTCTTCTAACCGGGCATTGGCACTGGCCAGGGCTTCGGTGCGCTGTTTGACTTCGGCCTCCATTTGCCAGTGCTGGCGCAACAGCATTTCGTGCGCCAGGGCCAGGTATTGCAGCATCACCGCGGTCGAAAACAAAAAAACAGCTGCAGATTAAAGAAGGCCAGATGCGCGCTGGTATCCACAAACGGACCAAAGCCGAGCACGGTGCCCACCCAACACGCCAGCCCGACCAGCAAGACCGATACCGCCATACCGGGCCAGCGATAATGGATGGTCTTGGCCAGCAGCAAGCAGAATCAGGGTCAGCCCGGGCGGATAGAACCAGAACGAGGCCAGCACCACCACGCAAATCAGCGCCGACGGCCACCATGTGCGCCACGGCAGACTGCGCCACGGCCAGCGGCTGCGATCGCGCCAGACCACATAGCACGGCGCCACCAACAGCAAGCCGCCAAAGCCGGCGAGGGCCAGGGTCAGGACCTGGCGCACCAGCGTATCCGGGTCTTGATCGGGTAACAGGTGCATGGTGCTTTGCAGCGCGGCAATCAGCGGCGTGGTGACCGCCACCGGCAACAAGCACACCTGCACCCAGAACCAGATCAGATCATGCGTGCGGCGGATCAGCGGCGCATGCAAGCGGGCCTCACGGCCGCGCCAGGCGCGCATTGCCAACCAGGCTTGCAACACATCGATCAGCGCCAGTGCCGTCAGATACAGCGCGCCCTGGCGCAGCGGCAAATGGCCATAAATCAAGGGCGCATGCACCGCCGCACTGCCTATCAAAATGGCCGGCACGCCCCACCAACCCAGCATCAACAAAATCACCAGCGCCACGCCACCCGGCAACCACAGCGCGATCAGATCTGCATCGTGATGCAGCGCGCCAAGGGCGAAGCCCAGCCAGCCGCTGACCACATAGGCAAACAGCAAAACCTGGAAGTGTCGCAAGCGCGTGGGCGCAAAGCTCATAGGCATTTAAACCGCGGCAGTTGATCGTAGGGGGCGCCCGCGCCAGCACGGCGGTGGCGGGCCGTCTGCAAAGCATAGCCAGGCGCAACGCATCCGTCTGTCAGTGTTTGATGCACACGCGGCCGCGTTGCCTGGGGTTTGCTGATGTCGCCTGCGCCATGCCCCTCTGAATGGCCGTTATTTCGGGCAAATCGATAGCTAGGAATATTCCGAATTAAATCCGGGTGGATGCCATAGACGTGAGCAATATCTGAATCCCGCAATAAGGTGAACAGGCGATCCGGATAAATTAGGAAGCCTCCGATGTCTGGCAATCGGCGCGATGCCTAAAGTTCGGTTCCTGCGATGCACATCCTCAAATCGAATTGAACTTCAGATGTGCCTGCGGCGAAAATTTTTTTTCTTCCCTTTTTTTAAATGGAAACCTCAAATGAAATCCAAACTTCTTTCCCTGGCAGCTGTTTCGGCTCTTTTCTCCGCCGGCGCATTTGCAGCTGATGGCACGATTACCTTCAAAGGTAATGTGACGTCGCAAACTTGCACCTTGGGTGGCAATGGTTCTTCGTCCAAGGATTTCAGTGTTGGTCTGGATTCGGTAATGGCCAGCAGCCTGGACGCAGCCGGCAAGTCTTCGGCAGGCAAGCAGTTCTCGCTGAAGCTGAGCGCGTGTACCACCACCACCGGTAACGTTCGTACCTCGTTCGAACCCGGCCCGACCGTTGATTCCGCTACCGGCCGCCTGAACCTGGATTCGTCCAGCACCGCCAAGAACGTGCAGATCGCTATCAAGAACGCGGACAACTCCGTGATCAAGATCGGTGCTGACGGCGCGGCACAAAACTCGGCCCTGTACGCCCTCAATGGCGGCGAAGCCACCATGTACTACACCGCTGAATATGTGGCTACTGGCAAAGCAACTGCCGGTACCGCTAATTCGAGCGTGATGTACACCATCACTATGCCGTAATTGTTGTCTCTGTAATTACGGGCAGGTCAATTGATGGGTGTTCTGATTACCCATCAATTGCCTGCTGTTTTTTTATTGTTTTATTGCGAGGTGGTCTCATGTTTTCGAGCAAATTACTTAAATCAGCAATTGCAGGATTAATGGTGGCAGGTCTTGCACTTTCGTCTGCTGTGCATGCATCCATCGTAATTGCCGGGACACGCGTTATTTATGACGCCGCTGAATCCGAAGTAACCGTCAAGCTCGACAATGTGGGCAAGATACCCGCTTTGAGCCAGGTCTGGCTGGACAATGGCGATGCCAAGCAACGCCGGATGCCATTGCTGTCCCATTTACCATCACCCCCACGGTGTTCCGGATTGATCCGCAAAAAAATCGCAAACCTTGCGTATCCGTTATACCGGCGAACCGCTGCCGCAAGATCACGAATCGGTGTTCTGGCTCAACGTGCTGGAAATTCCGCCCGAGGCCAACCATGACGCGGCAGAAGGCAAGAATTCTCTGCAACTGGCTTTCCGTTATCGCATCAAGTTCTTCTTCCGTCCCAAAGGTCTGGTTGGCAAGCCGGAACAAGCCCCTGAGCAGTTGCAATGGCAGTTGATCAACAAAGACGGCAAAGCACGTCTGCTGGTGAGCAATCCGTCGCCCTACAACATCTCGTTTGGCGCGATTGAATTCCAGTCGGGTGGCAAGACGGCCAAGGTTGAGGACGGCCAGTTGTTGAAGTCGGGCGACAAGCGCGAACTGACCATCGAAGGCAATGTCGGCAACGCGGCCGATGCCAAGGTGCACTTCTACACGCTGAACGACTACGGCACCGATGAAGAACACAACATGCCGCTCGGCGCTGCACATCAATAACTCCGCTGGCCCGGCCAGCCTCTGATCCGCGTCACGCGTATCCCGATTAACCGCACCGACGTGGCATGGCTCTGATCCATGCCTGCGGGCTGCGCGCAAGAACAGGACAACCAAAATGAATATCCGATCTAATTCGGGCGCAATGAACTTGCGGCCCCTGGCGTTACTTTTGCTCGCAGTTTTTTTGGCAGCCCATCGCAAATGACGTTGGCCGCCGCTGCGACCGAGACCGCCACCCAGCCCGCCAGCGGCGATTCGGTTAAATTCAATAACCGTTTTTTTTGCAGTCCTCCGGCGATGCCGTGGTCGATGTCAGCCGTTTTTTTCCAAAGGCAACCGCGCGCTGCCCGGTAGCTATAGCGTGCCGCTGTACGTCAACGACTTTCAGCAAGGCCGGGTGACGGTGGTGTTGCAAGACGTCGGTAACGGCGACGTGCAGCCGTGCTTTACCCGCGCGCTGTTTGATAGCGTTGGCATCAATTTCGCCAAAATCGGCCCGGATGCCGAAGCGCGCGCTAATGCCGGTGGCTGTCTGCAGCTTGCCGATCTGGTGCCGGGTGCCTCCGCCGTATTCGATAACAATGATCAAGGTTTGCGCGTGAGCGTGCCGCAGGCTATCTGAATAACGCGGCACGGGGTTATGTCGACCCCAAATTCTGGGATGACGGCGTGACCGCTGCCACCCTGCAATACAACACCAATGTGTACCAAAGCAAAAAAACAACGGCGAGACCAACACGCAGTTTTATGCCGGTACCGATCTGGGCTTCAATATGGGCCCATGGCGCTTCCGCCACAGCGGCAGCCTGACGCATAGCGACCAGGGCGGCACCGAATACCAGGCCGTCCGCACCTATCTGCAGCGTGGCATTACCCCGCTGAAGAGCCAGTTGACCATGGGCGACACGTTTACCGACGGTGTCGTATTCGACAGCTTTGGTGTCCGTGGTGTGCAACTGGCCAGCGATGAGCGCATGTTGCCGGAATCGCAGCGTGGTTACGCGCCAACCATTCGTGGCATCGCGCAGACCAACGCCAAAGTGGTGATCAAGCAGAATGGCAACATCCTGTACGAAACCACCGTCGCGCCGGGTGCCTTCGAAATCAACGACTTGTACCCGACCGGTTACGGCGGTGATTTGCAGGTGATTGTCACCGAGGCCGACGGCAGCGTGCATATCTCGGCGGTGCCGTATGCGTCCGCCGTGAATGCGTTGCGTCCCAATGACACGCGTTTCGCCGTGGCTGCGGGTCAATATCGCGATGGGTCTTCGGACATCCATCCGTGGGTGGGCCAGGCAGTGCTGCGGCACGGCTTCAGCAACGCCATCACGGGTTACGGCGGCGCGATGGCGGCCCAGAACTACACCTCGGTGGCCGGTGGTGCCGCGCTGAATACGCGCTTTGGCGCGTTGTCGGCCGATATCACGGCAGCGCGGACCGTATTGGAGCACCAGCCCAACCGCAACGGTGCCAGCTTCCGCTTGAGCTATTCGCTGAATATCTCGCCGACCGACACCAATATCGCGCTGGCTGCTTATCGCTATTCAACCTCGGGCTTCTTGAGCTTGAGCGATGCTGCCACCCTGCAGGCGCTGGATGAGCGCGGCTACGGCAATGTCATGAACGGCATTCAGCGTGGCCGGATTCAGGCCACCATCAACCAGAAGCTGCCTGGTGACTGGGGCAACATCTTCTTTACCGGCTCGGCCCAGGATTACTGGAACCGGGCTGGCGCGGATACGCAATTCTCGGCCGGTTATAACAACACCTTCAAGAGCGCCACCTATGGCGTGACCTTGAACCGCCAGCTCGCCGTCAATACCGGCGAATGGGAAAACCGCGTGATGTTCAACGTGGGCTTGCCCTTGGGCGTGGGCCCGAATGCGCTGTACTCGACCACCAATGTGCAGCACGACAGCAATGGCACGGGTATCCAGGAATCGCTCACCGGCTCGCTGGCAAATGGTGCCGTCAACTACGGCGTGAGCGGTGGTCGCGATTCTGCGGCCGCCAATACGGTCAGCGCCAACGCCAGCTACGCTGCGCCGTGGGGTACTTTGACCGCGAACGCGGGTAAGGGCAGCAATTACACCCAGGTGGGTGCGGGCTTGTCCGGCGGGATGGTGGCGTATGGCGGCGGCCTGGTGCTGGCGCAGACGCTGGGTGAGTCGGTGGCCATTATTGAAGCCGATGGCGCTGCGGGCGCATCCATCGCCGGCGGCGCAGCGGTGCGCGGCTGAACGGCCGTGGCAAAGGCATCGCGACCAACCTGACCGCCTTTGGCGACAACAGTGTGTCGATTGATCCGAAAGGCTTGCCGCAGAACGTGGAACTGAAAACCACGCAGCAACATACCGCGCCGACGGCCGGGGCGGTCACTCGCATCAAGTTTGAAACCGAAACCACCAAGGGCCGTCCTGCCATCTTGCGTGTGACCACGCGTGACGGCAAACCGCTGCCGTTTGCCGCCGAGGTGCTGGATAGCAAGGGTGCATCGGTAGGTAGCGTCGCGCAGGGCGGTCGGATTATTGCGCGTGGCCTGGAAACAGACACTGGCGAATTGTCGGTGAAATGGGGTGAAGGCGCGGATCAGAAATGTGCGCTGTCTTATAGCCTGCCGGCTGCTACTGAAACGCCAAACGCAGGTTATGTGTTTGGAGATGCAGCATGCAAGTAGGTGACTTAACGGAGGCCAGCTCGACGTTGAGCTGGCCGACCCGGGCCGCTGCGGTCCGGCGTAGCGTTGTGCAGAGTATGAGCATGCTGATTGGCGGTACGTTGTTCGCCGCGTTCAGTCTGTGCGCGCAGGCAGCACCTGTTTGCACGATGCTCAGCTCGCCGCCCGTGATCTTTCCACAGCCTAGTTACCCCGCGTCGCCGGATGATCCGGTTGGAAAAGTGATCGCATCCTTTACGGTTAATCAGACCTTTGTTTGTTCCCAAAACCTGGTACCCCGCGGCTTTAATGAAGAATTGGAGTCTGCTGGTTATTATTCGGGTGTTAATAGCTATTATGTGGCCCGAACAGGTATTCCGGGCGTTGGGTTGCAAATAGGTACTAGCGGGGGATATATATTTTCAATGGGCGGGGGATATACGTACGGAGGATGGACTTGGGCGGGGACCTGTGACCATGCCGGTCTATTACAATCTTGTTGTAATGGAAAAGATAACTGTTGGTGGAGACACCGGTGGGTTTAAATTGAATGCACAGGCCGATCCCACAGATCGAAGGAATTACGAAACTTTTTTTATCAGACGATTATTAATTCGGTAAGAGTCACCGTGGGTTCGCCGACCTGCACGGTTAACCAATCCAGTAAATCACAAAATGTTGATTTGCCCTCAATCTCAAGCGGTAACAAAGCCGGTGTAGTGGGCGGTAATAAAACATTCAATCTTGATTTTACTTGCGGGGGCGGCAGCGCCACCGGTGTGCGCGGTATGTATGTCACATTTACCGATCAGAGCAATCCAGCCAATGTCAGTAATACGCTAACGCCGGCAACCGATTCAACGGCCAAAGGTGTAGGCGTGCAGATTGAGAATAATTCGGGCGCGATTTCTTATGGTCCGGATTCTTCAGCAGCAGCCAATACCAACGCCTGGTTTGCAGGCAATGCCAGTAATGGCAATTTTACGATTCCACTAAAAGCGCATCTGGTGCAGACCGCAAGCAGTAGCAAGGCCGGCTCCGTTGTTGCGCGCGCGACATTTACCATGAGCTACCGGTAAATAAGATCCGCCAGCAAGGCGGGCCTGGTTTTCAAGCCCAAGCGGGCATTGTTTGCAATCAAATAAAACTTGTTAATTTTTTTTATCATTTGAAAGAGGCTTTCCGATGAAACTCAATATCACTGCAATTGCGCTGGCTTCCGCCTTATTGGCATCGGGGAGCTACGCACCGATGGCACCATCACCTTCAAGGGCTCGATTTCTTCGCAATCGTGCACCGTGACCGGCAATGGCACCTCCGACAAAAAACTTTACCGTCACGCTGGATTCGGTCATGGCCAGCAGCTTGAGCGCCGCCCGTGCCACGGCCAATGGCAAGCCGTTCAGCATTTCGCTGAGCAACTGCACGCTCACCACCGGCACGGTGTTCACCGCGTTCGAACCGGGCCCGACCATCGATGTGACCACGGGCCAACTGAAGCTTGATGCTGCAGCAAATGCGGCACAGAACGTGCAATTGGGCATCCGCAATGCCGACCGCTCGGTCGTCAATCTGGCAATACCGGCCAGGGGCAAGGTTCGAAGCAAGTCGCATTGAACGGTGGCGCTGCAAAAATGGATTACATCGTTGAATACGTCGCTACGGGTAAAGCCACGGCGGGTTCGGCTAATTCGAGCGTTCTGTACACCGTTACGATGCCTTGATCCATATGCGCCGGGAAACCATGCCGGTTTGCCGGCGCATTAGACTTTTATGGACGGGCTAATACACGGCTGAGGTATTGTTACAAGCGTCTTTAATCCTTAAAAAAAAGAGGCCTTATAATTAATGAGGTTTTTTTTAGTATTGAAGAAATAAAAGCTCTGACCGGCTGGCTGCCGCAAATACAGCATCGATCCCACAACTTCGTCCAACCGGGTGTTATCCCATTTACGGTGATAAAAGCACCTGCAGTCAATCCGGAACAGGGTCGATTTAGGTGTTTTCTGATTTCTCCATAAATGGAGCGGGTCTTTAATGTCGGCAGCGTGCGTCGATTAACTCTATGCAAAAGGTGGACAGATATAAAGCGCGGCATTTATCCATTGGATTAAATGCCGCGTCCATTTGAACGATGCAAATTGGTAAATTCGGCTTGGACGGCGCTGACTTGCTCAATTGTTACGGGAATCTGGATCATGAAATTATTTAATCGAGGTATTTCAACCTTGCATTTGGTCGGGCGGTTTTTTTTTCTCTGCCGTGGCTTTAGTTTGCAGCATGAATGCCAGAGCCGTGCCTTGGGGTACCTGCATGAACCATGGTGATGGGATAGGCTGGACTAGCAAACCTTTTTTTATTCTCAGTCGGCCCCGCTCGGTACACTGACCGTCAATCCTGATGTCCCCGATGGCACCAAACTTGGGTCGGTAACCATTGTGGCGATAAAGCCCACGCAAGCGTGGACGGAATGCAATCCTGCCGGTAAAGAGTTTTGGGCATTGGGCCCGAGGGGAGAGCGAGTCGGTACTGTAGTAGGTGGATATACTGTTGTGCCAAGTAGCATGCCAGGGATCGGATTATCGACGCGCCCTAACGGCTTTGACAAAGTCGTGCCTTGGTATTCTGGCGACATGGGCAGAGCCGTGCTTGATTGGGGTGTGGAATATCGTCTTGTTGTGGATCTGATCAAGACAGGGCCAATTAAAGGCTCGGGTGCGTTGCAAGGAATCATCTTTCAGCAGGTCATGGTGGACAGAAATTTTACGATTGCCGTTTACGAGTTTCCTCCTGGTGGCATGGTTGTGACGCCCCAGATCCCGACGTGCGCTGTGGACGATGGGTCAAAGCAGCGAACGTATAATGTCCCGGATATCAAGACGACGGATTTGAAAGGGATCAACACGGTGGGGGCCTATTCCACTTTCAATATCCAGTTAAGTTGCTCGGGTGGCGACCCCGGCGTTAACGCACGCATCGGCACCGTATTTACCGATGCAACCAATCCGGGCAATACGTCCAATACGCTCAGTCTTTCAGGCAGTTCCACAGCTAAAGGCGTGGGCATACAGATTATTCCCGTCGGTACCGACGTTCCTGTTGTATTCGGCCCCGACTCCAACATTTGGGGGGCGTCGGGCCAACGGGAATATGGATCTACCGGCCCGGGGCGATACTCTATTCCCTTCGCGGTGAGATATATCCAGACCAGCAATACCGTCAAGCCGGGCACCGCAAACGGATTGGCGACGTTTACGATGAGTTATCGCTGAGAGCCGTGTGAGACTACAGATCCATCGCCCAAGGCGGTGAATGCGGATTGAAAAAAAATTTAACGGCACGGCGTGATCGCTCGGCCGGAAAGTTCCACATGGGATGCCACGGGGCACAAAGCGGTTGGCGATTGGCGCGATGGCAAAAGAAAACTGCCGCTGATGGCGCCTATGTGCTGACCAGTGCCTTGGTGAAAGCAGGCTCAGTGGATGTAATGGCGACGTTAATGCCTTATCAGTAATACGCGTACCCACCAGGTCGTGCGCCATAAAAAAAACCCGCGATAGCGATATCGCGGGTTTTTTTTGTGTGCTGTAACCGGGCCAGCATTCAAGCCGGCCCAATCAACAATTACAGCGAATAGTACATATCAAATTCCACCGGGTGGGTGGTCATACGGGTGCGGTTCACTTCAACCATCTTCAGTTCGATGTAGGCATCGATGAAGTCGTTGCTGAACACGCCGCCACGGGTCAGGAACTCGCGATCCTTGTCCAGTGCGTCCAGTGCTTCGTCCAGCGAGGCGCACACGGTCGGGATCAGCTTGTCTTCTTCCGGCGGCAGATCGTACAGGTTCTTGTCGGCCGGATCGCCCGGGTGGATCTTGTTCTGCACGCCATCCAGACCGGCCATCAGCAGTGCCGAGAATGCCAGGTACGGGTTAGCCAACGGATCCGGGAAGCGCGCTTCAATACGGCGAGCCTTGTCGGATTGCACGTGCGGAATGCGGATCGAGGCCGAACGGTTACGCGCGGAGTAGGCCAGCTTGACCGGTGCTTCGTAGTGCGGAACCAGACGCTTGTACGAGTTGGTGCCCGGGTTGGTGATGGCGTTCAGCGCCTTGGCGTGCTTGATGATACCGCCGATGTAGTACAGGGCGAATTCGCTCAGGCCGGCGTAGCCGTTGCCAGCAAACAGGTTCTTGCCATCTTTCCACACGGATTGGTGCACGTGCATGCCCGAACCGTTGTCGCCAACGATAGGCTTCGGCATGAAGGTAGCGGTCTTGCCGTACTGGTGTGCCACGTTGTGCACCACGTACTTCAGGATCTGGGTCCAGTCAGCGCGTTGTACCAGGCTGCTGAACTTGGTACCGATTTCGTTCTGGCCAGCGGTAGCCACTTCGTGGTGGAACACTTCAACCGGCACGCCCAGTTCTTCCAGCACCAGCACCATGGAGGCGCGGATGTCTTGATGGCTGTCAACCGGCGGAACCGGGAAGTAACCACCCTTCACGGTCGGACGGTGGCAGTGTTGCCGCCTTCGTAGTCTTCAGCGGAAGACCAGGCACCTTCTTCGGACTTGATCTTGATGAAGCAGCCGGACATGTCCGCGCCCCAGGTCACGCCGTCGAAAATAAAGAATTCAGGTTCCGGGCCAAAGTAGGCAACGTCGCCCAGGCCGGAGGACTTCAGATAGCTTCAGCGCGCTTGGCGATGGAGCGCGGATCACGGTCGTAACCCTTGCCATCGGACGGCTCGATCACGTCACACGTGATGAACACGGTCGGCTCGTCGTAGAACGGGTCGAGCTTGGCGGTGGTGGTGTCCGGAGCCAGCAGCATGTCGGAGGCTTGAATGCCTTTCCAGCCAGCGATAGAAGAACCGTCAAAGGCGTGGCCGTGCACAAACCAGTCTTCGTCAACGACGTGCGAAGGAACGGTTACGTGTTGCTCTTTACCTTTGGTATCCGTGAAACGCAGGTCAACGAACTTGACATCGTTTTCCTTGATGAGCTTGATTACGTCAGCTGCCGACATCTGGGGCTCTCCTAATGCAGAGATTGTTTAAATGAATGTCACACTTACCGGTCTTTCCTGCCATCCTCACCGGTGCGGGTCGGACGATAGTAAGCAAGTAGCGTGCCAGTAAAATTCTGTGCTGCCAGCCATTGTGCCACAAAGGAATTGCGGTTTTCCCGCTTTTAATGAAGGCACAAAAAAACGGTGCATGCACCACGCCGGTGCACCAAAGGCGGGCGATTTGCACTTGCGTCAGACTCAGTTTGGGGCGGTAGAATCATCCGCGAAACCATCAGGAGCAAGCTCATGAGCCAGATCCACCCACAAATCCAGGCCATCCTGGATCGAGCCCGCCAACGCGCGGCTGATAACAATCTGCCCTACGCAGGCGCGCTGACGCCGCCCGAGGCGCAACAGGTTTTGCTGGGTATGCCTGAGGCAAAACTGGTGGATGTGCGCACCCAGGCCGAGTGGCAATTTGTGGGCACGGTGCCCAATGCCGTGCTGCTGGAATGGAAGCGTTTTCCGGGCATGACGCCCAATCACGAGTTCATCGGCCAGCTGCAAAGCGTGGCGGATCCCGACGCAACCTTGTTGTTTATGTGCGTTCTGGCGCGCGTTCGCACGATGCGGCGGCTGCCGCTGCGGCGGAGGCTATGCCGAGTCGTACAACGTGCTGGAAGGTTTTGAAGGCGATAAAGACGCCAGCCAGCATCGTGGCAGCGTGAATGGTTGGCAGGGTCATCGTTTGCCGTGGGTACAAAGCTGATGCGTTATGTCGTAATTGGCCACCCGGTGGCGCATAGCAAATCGCCTGCGATTCATGCTGCGTTTGCAGCGGAATGCGGGCTGCAGGATTTTTTTTCATACGAACGGCTGTTGGCGCCGCTGGATGGCTTCACCGATTCGGTGCGTCAGTTTGTTGCCGCGGGTGGGGCAGGCTGCAACATCACGGTGCCTTTCAAGGAAGAAGCATGGCGCTTGGCCGATCAGCGCACTCCGCGCGCGGCGGCGGCGGGCGCGGTCAACACCTTGCTGGTGCAGGCCGATGGCAGTCTGCTCGGTGATAACACCGATGGCGCGGGGCTGGTTAGCGATTTGCAACGCCATATTGATCTGCGCGGCAAGCGGGTGCTGCTGCTGGGGGCCGGGGCGCGGCGCGTGGTGTGGTGT
>BBFD01000086.1 GCA_001313065.1 Silvimonas sp. JCM 19000 | reverse complement strand
TTCAGCCCGACGCCGTATTCGCAGCAGCCCGGTAGCGCCGCCGATGCCAGCGCGGTTGTGGTCGAGCCGCTGCGCGACTAAGCCACGTGATACCGCGCACAGCAAGGATGGGGCTACCAGCCCATCCGGATTATTTGCGCCGTAGCGCTCGCCAGATCAGGCGCGGCCAGTCGCCTTTCTCCAGCCTGGGGCGACGGCGGAACATATCGTAATCAACCTGCTGCAGCTTTTGCAGCACTGCATCGGCCGACAACACGGTCAGACGCAGCTCCAGTCCGATCCGGCCCGGCAAGGTATTCGCCAACGGCGCACCGCCTTTAAGCATGCGGCGGGTACGGTCTACTTCATATGCCATCAAACGGCGCCATGCCACATCGCACTGCCCTGCGGCGATAGTGGTTTCATTCACACCAAATTTTTTGTAAATCCGCCTGCGGGATATAGACCCGCCCTTTCTGCCAGTCCACAGCCACGTCTTGCCAGAAATTGATCAGTTGCAAGGCCGTGCAGATGCCATCCGATTGCGCCAGATTCACCGAGGTCGCGGCGCCAAAAAATATGCAGCAGGATGCGTCCGACCGGCACCGCGGAATGACGGCAGTACTGCACCAGCTCGCCAAAATCTTCATACCGCGTCTGGGTCACGTCTTGTTCAAATGCGGTGAGCAAGTCGTGGCAAAGCGAAACGGGCACCGCATAGCGGCGGACGGTGATGGCCAGCGCCTGATAGCGCGGGGTCAGCGGGGTTTCGTTGCGCTCGATCCGGGCAAGTTCGGCCCGGCATTCTGCCAGTGCGGCCAGGCGTTGGGCGGGGGTCGCGTCGCCTTCATCGGCAAGGTCGTCGGCATGGCGGGCAAAGTGATAGATGCTGGCTACGGCTTTGCGATAACGCGCAGGCATCAAAATCGATGCAACCGGAAAGTTCTCGTAGTGCTGGACCGATTGGCCGGGAGTCACATCAAACATAGGCGGGTTTCTGACTGACAGTAGTTTGGCGCACGCCCCACGATGCGCTCACACCAGCAATCGCCGGTGCCACACAAACAAGCTAGGGGTTTATGCCATGAAAAAATGGATTATCGGTTTTTTTTGCAGTCTGTTTATGCTGACTGCGTCGGCTTGGGCTGCGGTCAATCTCAACACCGCCACCGAAGAACAACTGACGTCGCTGACCGGCATCGGGCCGGGCAAAGCCAAAGCGATCATTGAATACCGCAAGGCCACGCCGTTTAAAAGCCCGGAGGATATTACCAAGGTACCCGGCATCAAGAACGCGACTTATGTGCGTATCAAGAACGACATCGCCGTAGGCAACGCCCCGGCGCCGGCGCCCGCCAAGCCAGGCAAAAAAAAGTGAACGTGGGGCCGCACTGATATACGCATGACACCAGCCACCGCCTTTGCCCAGGCGACGGGGCCCGGGGCAAAGGCGGTGCGGTGGCGGCGTTAGTTTTTGCCGCTGATCGCGGTCAGCGGCACGTCTTTTAACAAGGCGGCCAGTTCAACCGCCGAACGCACACGCAGCTTGGTATAAATGCGCGCGCGATGTACTTCAACAGTTTTGATGCTGATGGTCAGGGTGTCGGCGATCTGCTTGTTGAGCTTGCCGGCCAGCAGTTCTCGCAGCACTTCGCGCTCGCGCGGTGTCAGGTTATCCAGTTGGTCGGACAAAGACTGGCGCGCTTCCCATTCCCCGCGCTGAGCCTGGTCCTGATCCAGATAGGTCTGGATCTTGCCCACCAGCACGCGGTTGTCACACGGCTTCTCCAGGAAGTCAGCCGCGCCTTCCTTGACTGCCGCCACCGCCATGGCTACATCGCCGTGGCCAGTCAGAAAAAATAACCGGCGGCAAATACTCGGTCTGCTTGATGCGGGTAAACAATTCGAGCCCGCTGATACCAGTCATGCGGACATCGATAACCAGACAGCTGAAATCTACGGCTTCGGCTTCTTGCAGAAAATTTTCGGCCGATTCAAACGTGATCGCGGGCCAGCCGCGCGTTTCAAACAGCAAGGTCAGCGCATCGCGCACGGCAATATCGTCGTCGATGATGGCGATAGGTCGCATTACTGGGCTTCCTCGGTCAGTACCTGAGTGGAAAACAGCGGCAAGCGGCAAATAAAACGGGTGCCGCCACCGGGATTAGGTTCTACGGCCAGATGGCCGCGATGTTGTTCCAGTACCGAACGGCAAATATTCAGGCCTATGCCAGGCCATCCGGTTTGGTGGTGTAAAACGGTTGGAACAAGTCATTGGCCAGCGCCAGCCTGGGCCACGATCCGCAATCACCAGTTCCAGCGCATTTTGCTCGGAGATGACGCGGGCGCTGACGGTCATTTCGCGCGGGTTATCGCTATTGGCCATTCCGGCCATTGCTTCGAGGCCATTCTTGAGCAGGTTGAACAATACCTGTTCCAGCATCACGTTGTCGCCCGGAAAATCAGGCAAGCCCTCGGGCAACTGCACAATAATACGTGCCTGGGTCTTGCGCACCACCGGCTCCAGCAATTGCACCGGAATCGAAATCAGATCGGCGACATTACAAATTTCGCGACGTGGCGCGCGCTTGGCGGCGAAATCGCGAATGCCACGGATGATCTGACCAGCGCGCCGGGCCTGCCCGCCTATCTTGCCCAGCACTTCGGTGGCACGCTCCAGCATCGGCGGCTGCGCCCCCAGCATGTCTTCTGCAGCCGCGGCATAGCTGCTGATGGCGGCCAAGGGCTGGTTCAGTTCGTGCGCCAGGCTGGATGCCATCTCACCCATACTGACCAGACGCGCCGTGTGCTGCAGTTTTTTTCGTTTTGCAGGCGCAGGTTTTCCGCGCTTTGGCGCACGTCGGTGATATCGCCAGCGATATCCAGAAACACCGGGCGCCGATCGACCACTCCACCCGCCGCCGTTGCACGTGATACCAACGGCCGGTGATCGGGTCCTGACATTCCGCCACCAGGCTATCCGCCGGCATCAAGGGCACCAGACAGCACACGCCATCGTCGCTGAGCGGGAACAGATCATCGTGGTGGCGGTTGCGGTACAGCAACTGGCCGCTTGATTCGTCGGTGACCGATACGGCAGATTCCAGGCCTTCCAGCACGGTAAGCAGCTGTTTGCGTGAGGCGGCCAGTGCTTCGCGTTCCTTGCGGATTTCAGTGACGTCATACAACGACGCCATCCAGCCGCGATATTCACCGCGGCCGTCCACCAGGCGCGACGAATACAAACGCACATCAAAGCGCTCGCCATTGCGCCGCATAAAGCGCAACTGATACCCGTTCTGCGGCGTTTGCCCGTCCATGATGGCGCGGTAGGCGGCGGCACAATTGGCCAGCTCTTCCGGCGGCCAGTATGGCATCGGCGGCACGTGGCCCAGCAGTTCAGAGGCGCTCCAGCCCATCATCTGACAGAAAGCGGGATTCACATAAATAATGCGGCCATCCCGGTCCATCGCGCGCAGGCCGGTGGTGAGCGAGTCCTCCATGGCGGAGCGAAAGCCCATCTCGTCACGCAAGGCGATTTCCGCGGCCTGCCGCTCCAGCATACGTCGGCGCAGCATAGCCAACGCCCACCACAACAGCACCAGCAACAAGAACACAGCAGCAAGCAGCCAGACCTGGCGGCTGGCGCGCGGGTTGTCATGCACGCTGGCGCGCAGCTTAAGTTCGTGACCGAGCGGATCAACCCCCACTTCGCGCGTGAGCAAAGAGCCCGGCATCAGCGTGGCATCGGCAGGCGCAACCACATGCCCCTGATCGTCCAGCAAAGCCAGGTCGTAGCGTTGCACCATCACCATGGGATACGCAAGCGCAGCAATTCAGGCAAGGAATAGGCCGCGACGACGGCGCCGGCATATACCGAGAGATGGTAGAACGGCACCACCAGCACCACCTGCGGCTCTTCCCGCAGCAAAACATTGCTGTACACGGCATAGCCCAACGTTGCGGCGCCATCGATGGCCTCTTGCACCTGGCTATCGTCCAGCGGCGGCAGGCTGTTAGGCGCCCGGAATATACCGGCAGGCCACCCACGCGCTTGCCTTTGGCGTCGAGATACTCCACCGATAGCAGCTCGGGGTTTTCTTTCATCAGCAGGCTGGCACGCGCGGCAAAGTCGCTTCGGTCAGGCCGTCGGCAGCCAGACCATAGGCCAGGTTTTCCAGCACGTTCTGATTGGTTTGCAGATGCAGGCGCAGGCCTTGTTCCTGCCACAGCAAATCTTGCGCCATGGTCAGTTCACGGGCGTTCTGGGTCTGGCGCTGATCCAGCCAGGTGTAGCCCGCCAGTGCGACCATAACCAGGCCGATGGCAATGTGGGCCACCAGCACGGCAACATGGCGTGCCAGGGAAGGAGAAATCGGGGAAGACGCATGGCGGAAGAATAACTGGTTTATCGCAGTCAGCCTTATACAGACTTACCCGCTCACGGCACCAGCGCAAAAAAAACAACGCCACCCGAAGGTGGCGCTGCCATTGCTCTTACTTTGAAGCACGTACTGAATGTGCGCCTGAGCGCTCTGGTTGAAGACGGTTGCTGACAACTACCTACTACCGGGTACTTCAGTCGGCGCGTAAGAAGCGCGCTGTAATGCGGCGCAGGGCCGCGGTTTCAGGCTTCAGCTTAATTGCGATTGTTACCGCTGAAGGCCATCAAGATATTGAGCAGGCTGATGAACACGTTGTACACGTCGAGGTACAACTGCAGCGTTGCCGTAATGTAGTTGGTTTCGCCACCGTTAACGATGCGGCTCACGTCCACCAGGATATAGGCGGAGAAGATCAGCACCGCAATCGCCGAAATAGCCAGCGAAGCCGCCGGAATGGCAAAGAAGATGTTAGCCAGCGACGCCAGGATCAGCATGACCACGCCGATGAACAAGAACTTGCTCATGAACGAGAAGTCTTTTTTTGGTCACCGTGGCGATACCTGCCAGCGTAAAGAAGATAGCGCCGGTGCCCACAGCGGCCGTACCGATCAGCGAAGCGCCATTGCTGAAGCGCAAGGCAACTTGCAGGATTTGCGACAACCACAAACCCATAAAACCGGTATACGCCAGCAACAACACCACGCCCATTGCGCTGTTCTTGGTCTTTTCGATGGCATAGAACATGCCAAAGCTCACGCCCAGGAACAGGATGACGCCAAACATCGGGGTCATGGCGAAATGCATTGAGATTCCAAGCAGCGCACCCGCGGCGGTGGGCAGCATGCTCAGGGCCAGCAAGAAATAGGTATTACGTAATACCCGGTTGCGCTCGACGGCGTAGGCCGCGCCGCCGTATTGGGCGGGATTGAATTGCATGGTGGTTGACTCCGTTATGATGAACGAGCTGCGTGGCTCGTTTTTTTAAGATGGCCGTGCGTTGCAAAAGTTTCAAGCCTGACCGGGAATATTTGTCATGATCAGCTATTTCCGATAGCCGCCAACCAGTTTTCCATATCTTGCCAGCCTGGCCGTCCGGCCCAATGTGGCGCGCCATCCCGATCAATCAGACGCGCGCGCACGCCTTCGCGGAAGTCACCATAACGCACCGCGTGCCGCGCCGCCAGCGTTTCCATGGCGACCACGGCATCGTAATCCAGCGTCGCGGCGCGCTGCGCCAGCAACCAGCCCAGGCGGATGGATGTCGGTGAGCCTGCGCGCATCTGTGATTGTGCGTTTTTGCAACCACACGTTGTCGCTGTGCAAAGCATCGATACGGGCCAGAATCGCATCCAGATCATCGCCCGCAACCAGGGCGCGGACTTGCTCGCGCACGGGCTGCCAATGGCCCGGTGGCAGCGGCGGCTGCAGCGCACCGCTGAGGGCATCAACCAGTTGCGACAGCATCTGCGCATCCGCCTGTGGCTGGCCCAGCCAGGTCAGTTCGGTCATGCCATCGCGCAGCAGCTGAAAGCCATGTGCCGGTAGCGCCCAATCGGCCGCGCCCGCCGCCAACGCGTCGCTGGCGTTCAAGCGGGCGGCTGTCAGCAACAAGAATCGCCCTACGCCATCCGCCAATTGATGCAACCAGCTGCTGGCCCCGACATCGGGAAATAAACCGATGGCGATTTCGGGCATGGCCAGTTGTGCCGTTTCGGTAACGATGCGATGGCTGCTGGCGGCAAACAGGCCCCAGCCACCGCCCATGATCAGCCCGTTGCCCCACGCCAGTACCGGCTTGGGATAGCGATGCAGCTCGCGACACAACAGATATTCATTGGCGAAAAAAATCATCAGCTTCATGGATGCGCCCTGGCGTCAGCATGGCGTAGTACAACGCCTTGATATCGCCCCCCGCGCATAACGCCCGTTCGCCTACCCCGCGAATCAGAATAGCCACGATGGCGGCATCGTCTTGCCATTGCGCCAGTTGTTGTCGCATCGCCAGCACCATCTGCAAGTTCTGCGCATTAAGGGTGGCGGGGGTATCGAGCAGGATTTCGCCAATCAAGGCGCCGTTACGCGCAGGAATCAGTTCAAAGCGGACCATGCAGCCGTAATGCCATCTGGTTAAGAAGACGCCCAGCTTAACCACGCCGCTGTTGCAGTGCATCCGGGAAGTTACCGACTGCGATGTTTGGACCAGAACAAAAAAAAGGCGTTGCCCGACTGCGCAACGCCCTCTTTTACATGGTCAAGCTACTTACTGCAGGTTAACCGCCACAATGCCGTGCGCGCCCGCCAGGTCTGGCGCATTGATATACAGCACGCCATTGGCCGAGAGCGCCAGCGAGCCAGCAGCCGGTGTCGACCACAACGCTTGATGCGTGGTCAGGCTGATCGCATAAGTGCGCACCGCCGAGCTGAAGAACACCACATTATTGGTCAGCAACAAGCCGCGCAGACCTTTGGCGCTGCTAGTGGCACTGACGCCCACTTCCTGAGCGGGCAGTGTCCAGGTCCACAGCACCGTACCTGCCATTTCGTCGCGCGCCTGCAGTGTGCTGGTGGCGGCGTCATAGGCATAGACCACGTTATTGCCGACTGCGACAGTCGAAGCGAACTGGCCGTTAGCGGTCCAGCGCGCGGTGCCGGCCGTGATATCCAGATCGCCCAGCTGACGTACGCCCGACGTGTCGGCATCGCCCAACACCACCAGCGAATTGGCACTGCCCAGCACGGGTGTGGATTGCGAAGCGCCCGGGCTGCTTGCCACGGTAAAGCCACTGATATTGACGGTGCGGCTGGCGGTACCCGTGCTCTTGTCCAGCACCTTCAACTGCCAGGTGTTCAGCCGGCATTGCTCCAGGCATAGATATTCTGGCCATCCAGCGTCGGCGCCCAGTTGGCAAAGTTGTTGTACAGCGCGGTCGCGTAATTGACCGCGCCAGTGCTGGCGTTGCCGCTGATCAGCTTGCCGCTGTAATCGCCCACATACACCGTGCCGCTATCGATGACCGGCGTCAGGCCCAGACCGGTCGAAAACGTGGTCGAAGCGCTGGTGGTTGTGGCGACGGTCGCGCCGCTGGCGTTGCTGACATTCCACAAGCCGTAGTTGGTCACACCGCTCAGGGCGTCAATGCCCAGTACATAGACCGAGCTACCTGCAGTGGCCGGTGCCGCAATCGGGAAAGCGGCAAAAGTGCGCGACCATGCCAGGTTACCGCTGGCCTCATCCACCGCTTCCAGCTGATTGCTCGAATTGACGTAGGCGCGGCCAGCGCCGGTCACCACCACTTGCGGCGACAGCGAGGTTTTATCGATGGTTTGCGGATCTTGCCAGGCCCAGCGCGTGCTGAAGTGGCTGGCATCAACCGTTACCGGCACGTAGCCGTTGTGCGCATTATTGCCTTGCAGCGTGCTCCAGTCGGTCGCCCCGCTCAGTGCGCTCAGCGTCGTCAGATGGCTGCCGAAGCCCACCGAAATCTGATAGGGAAATTTGACCGGAAAGCCGCTCAGAGACGCGCTGCAGCTGGCGTCGCTACAGACATTCAGCGTAACGGTACCGCTGTAATAACCCGGCAGGATCTGCGCATTGCTGTTGAGGGTGACATTCAGCGTGTTGCCAGAAACAGTCGCGCTGGCGGCGCTGCTGAGCAGATCGCCATCGGCGCTGACTTGCAGCGTGGGGTTGGCGGGCAATTGGCCGCTATAGGTCAATGCGGCCGGTATCGGTGTGCTCTGCCCTTCGACCACCGTTGCCGCCAGCACAGTCGGCGGCGTTACGCTGCCACTGCCGGGTGCGGGCGTTGGCGTTGTTGTCGGGCTGGGCGTCGGCGTGGTGCCGCTCGAATTATTGCTGCTGCCATCCCCACCCCCGCCACCACATGCCGCCAAAGCGCTCAGCAACAGACCTGCGCACAGCGTGCGCGCTGCGTTATTTTCCATATCGCTATCCCCACAAGATGTTTTGTGTACTTACATGCGTGGTAATGCTATACGAAAAAATACAAACGCGTAACAGTCAGTTACATAAATATTTCTGTGTATGTCAGTTGACAGCAACGACGGCCACATCGCCGGTGCGCTGGGTGCCTTGCGCTTATTGCTTGTGGCGCGGATTGGCGTCGGGAAAAGTCATTTCGCTGTATTTCACCAGCTTGCCGCCGCGTGCAATGCGATACCCCAACCAGATCAACAGAAACACCGGAATACCGATATAGGTGGCCAGCACGCCGATCCAGTCGATCTTGTCATGCAGAAAAGCCTGGTAGTTCTGTCCGAGCGTGATGACCAGACACAGGCCAAAGGCAAACATCGGCCAAACGGGAAAAAAACCCGAGCGATAAGGCAGTTCGCGCAGATCCCGGCCCTGCGCCACATAGCCTTTGCGAAACCGGTAGTGGCTGATGGCAATACCCAGCCATGCAATAAAGCCGGTCATGCCCGAGGTATTCAGCAGCCACAGATAGACCTGTTGCTTACCAAACATCGACGTCAAAAAAGCACAGGGCAGCGACCACGGTCGTGGCATACAGCGCATTGCGAGGCACGCCATTGGCGGACAGCTGCGCAAAGATGCGCGGTGCTTTGCCGTCCTGCGCCAGGGTGTAAAGCATGCGGGTGGAGGCATACATACCCGAGTTACCTGCCGACAATACCGCCGTCAAAATCACCGCATTCATGACCGCCGCCGCAAAAGCCAGGCCGGCGTGGCGGAACACCAGCGTGAACGGGCTGACCGCAATATCGCTGACTTCGTTTTTTGAGCAGGCTGGGGTCGTTGTAGGGGATCAGCAGGCTGATCACCAGAATCGCAAAGATATAGAACAGCAAAATGCGCCAGAACACCTGGCGAACGGCGCGTGGAATATTCTTGCCCGGATCTTCCGATTCGCCCGCGGCTATGCCGATCAGCTCGGTGCCCTGAAAAGAAAACCCCACCACCATTGCCACGCCGATCAGGCGGCAAAGCCACCGGCAAAGGGGCCGTCGCCCACGCTGAAGTTATGCAGGCCAGCGCTTTCGCCGCCGTGGATGATGCCAAAGATCATGGCCGTACCCAGCGCGATAAACACGATGACGGTGACCACCTTGATCAGCGAGAACCAGTATTCCGCTTCACCAAAGCCTTTGACCGAGACGTAATTGATGCCAAACATGATGGCAAGAAACAGCGCGCTCCAGATCCAGCCGGGCGTGCCGGGAAACCAGTAGTTCATGACCAGTTGCGAGGCGACCAGGTCGACGGCAATCGTCACCGCCCAGTTGTACCAGTAGTTCCAGCCCAGCGCGAAGCCAAAGCCTTCTTCGACATAATGCGCGCCATAAGTGGCAAACGAGCCCGACACCGGCATGAAGGCAGCCAGTTCGCCGAGGCTGGTCATCAAGAAATAAACCATCAGGCCGATCAGCGCGTAGGCCAGCAAAGCGCCGCCCGGGCCCGCCTGCGAAATGGTGGCGCCGGAGGCCACAAACAGGCCGGTGCCGATGGAACCGCCAATGGCAATCATGCTCAGGTGGCGGGCTTTGAGTTGCCGATGCAGCGCGGGCTTGCGGTCGGCGTTGGGGGCAGGAGTCATCAGCTATCGTTTTATTTAAACAAACAAGGGGCGGGATTTTAGCAAAATCCCGCCCTCGGTGCGATCTGATTTCCGGCTAAGGCCCTGTATTCAAATCAATAATATGCACATGTCCTGACTATCTGGTCGAAACGACAGGGCCGAGCGCGCAATCAAGCCGTGCCGCCCACGGTCAAGCCGCCATCTATGCGCATAGTCGGCTGGCCTACGCCCACCGGCACGCTCTGGCCTTCTTTGCCACAAGTGCCTACGCCAGGGTCGAGCGCCATGTCGTTACCGATCATCGAAACGCGGGTCAGCACATCCGGGCCGTTGCCGATCAAGGTGGCGCCTTTGACCGGATATTGCAGCTTGCCGTCTTCCACCCACCACGCTTCCGAGGCCGAGAATACAAACTTGCCGCTGGTGATATCGACCTGGCCGCCACCAAAATTAACGGCGTACAGACCGCGTTTGACTGAGGCGATGATTTCCTGCGGATCGCGATCGCCGCCCATCATCAGCGTATTGGTCATGCGTGGCATGGGCAGATGGGCATAGGATTCGCGCCGACCATTGCCGGTCAGCGGCATATCCATCAGCCGCGCGTTCAGGCTGTCCTGGATGTAACCCTTGAGGATGCCATCTTCAATCAGCACGGTGCGCTGCGTTGGATTGCCTTCGTCATCGATATTGAGTGAGCCACGCGGTCGGTGATGGTGCCGTCATCCACCACGGTCACACCGGGTGCTGCCACGCGTTCGCCCAGGCGATCACTAAAGGCCGAGCTGCCCTTGCGATTGAAATCGCCTTCCAGACCATGGCCTATGGCTTCGTGCAGCAGGATACCTGGCCAGCCATTGCCCAGCACCACCGTCATTTCGCCAGCCGGGGCCGGGCGCGCGGTCAGATTAAGCACCGCCAGCGCCACAGCTTCACGCGCATAGGTTTCGATGATCTCGTCACTGAAATAAGCGTAATCAAAACGCCCCCCCGCCACCGGCGCTACCTTGCTCACGCCGGCCGTTTTCTTCAACGATGACGTTCAGCGACAAGCGCACCAGCGGGCGCACATCGGCGGCGCGATGGCCATCGTGGCGCGCAATATAAATAACGTCGTATTCCGAGGCCAGACTGGCCATGACTTGCACCACACGCGGGTCCAGCGCGCGCGCAATCTTCTCGATTTTTTTTCCAGCAGCGCTACTTTTTTTTGCGTGGCGTTCAGGCTGGCCAGCGGATCCACCGGCTGATACAGCGCGCGGCCCTGGCCTTGTTTGACGAGGGCGGCGGTGCCATTACCGCCCTGGCGGCCGATGGCACGGGTGGCGCGTGCGGCTTCCAGCAAAGGCGCAAAGCCGATTTCGTCCGAATAGGCAAATGCGGTCTTCTCGCCCGAAACCACGCGCACGCCAACGCCTGATCAATCGAGAAACTGCCTGATTTGACGATGCCTTCGTCCAGACTCCAGCCCTCTGAGCGTGTGCTCTGAAAGTACAGATCGGCGTAGTCCAGATCATGCTGCATCATCTCGCCGAACACGCGCTCAAGTTGCGCTTCGTCCAGTTGATATGGGGCCAGCAGGGTCGATTGGGCGGTTTGCAGGATGCTCATGCCGGGATTCACTTTTCAAGAATTGCGGGGGCGACAAGCAGTCAACATGCCATCGCCATGATGATTTCACAAGCCACGCTTATAGCATGCGGTGCTGCAGCGCTGGCAGAATCCGCCGCACGCGGTCTTGCTGGCTGGCTTTGAGTTCGGCCAGCACCACGCCTTCACCCTTGTCTTGCTGCGCCAGGATCACGCCCCACGGATCGACGATCATGCTGTGGCCATGGGTTTCGCGGCCGGTGGCGTGCATGCCGCCCTGACCCGGCGCAATAAAGAAACACTGGTTTTCGATGGCGCGCGCGCGAATCAGCGGTTCCCAATGCGCCTGGCCGGTGGTGGCGGTAAACGCCGACGGCAGCAACCAGATATCCACCGGCCCGGCCGAACGGAACAGCTCGGGAAAACGCAGATCGTAGCAAACCGCCAGGCCAACCCGACCAAACGGCGCATCAAACGTCACCACGTCCTGGCCAGGCTCGATGGTGTCGGCTTCGGCGAATTTTTTCTTCGCCGTTATCAAAACCAAACAAGTGGATCTTGTCGTAGCGCGCCACGCGATCGCCGGCCGGGTTGTACACAAGCGTACTGTTGCGCACTTTGTGGTCGACCTGGCTGACCAGCGGCGCCGTGCCCCCCACCAGCCAGATACCGTGGCGGGCGGCGGTTTGTGCCAGAAAATCCTGGATCGGACCGTGGCCGTCTTGTTCACGCACCGCAATCTTGTCGCGCGGATCACGGCCCATGATGGCGAAATATTCCGGCAAGGCAATCAGGCTGGCACCCTGCTCCGCCGCTTGCGCAATCAAACGTCCGGCCGTAGCCAGGTTTTGCGCCACATCGGGCGTCGAAATAATCTGTATGGCTGCGGCGGTCAGTGTCTGCATGGCGGTTCCTGAAACGGATGGCGTTTACTGGGCTTTGCGCAAATTACCCAGGCTGGGACGGGTTTCCTGCACGCGCTCGATACGCGGGTCTTTGATGGTGCCGGTGATGTCATATTCATAGGCGATCAACTGGCCGAGCGGGTCTTTCAGCGCACGTTGCAGCAAGAACACTGCCGCCCCGGCAACCGGATTGAGGATGGTGGTGGCCACGGCCACCGAGTCCCCGATCACGGGCACGATGCGCACATGTACGTTCTGGGTACCTGCCTCAAAATTAGTCTCGCCGCGGAACAACACCTGCGCCGCCGAGCCCGCAATCACCAGATTATTGGTGCGTGCCACACCCCGTTCAATATTGGCATCGCCTTTGATGCTGTCGAATTCAAAGCCATCCGAGAACACATCACGAAAATCGAGCGTACCCGCCGCGAGAGCGACTGCAGGCTCAGTATGGACAGCAAGCGCCCGGCGCCCGGATCAATTTTGGCAAACTGGCCGGCGCCGATATCCACCGCCAGCGAACCCTGCATGCTGTTGAAATCCGGCGGAAACGGCTCGCCGTCCCATGCGGCATCGCCGCTGATCTTGCCGGGCGCGCGCTTGAGTGTGTCGGGATAGCCCCAGCGCGTCAGCAGTTTGCCAAAGTCGCTGCTTTCCAGATTCATGCGGGCGCTGACGCGCGAGCGACCCGCCTTCTGCGTCCACAGCCCGCTCATGGCAAAACGGCCGTCGGGATTATCGATCGACACATTGTTAAGCCGCCAGTTGTCGCCTTGCTGCACGCCATCGACCGCCAGTTTGCCCAGTGGCACATCGTGGTAGCGGAAGTCGTCCACCGTCAGATCCAGCGCGGGCAAGGAATGCAGCGGAGAGGTTTGCGCGGGGGCATTGCCGACGCTGGGTAGCGGCATCCACACCCGGCTCAGCCGCGCCGAGACTTTGCCTTTACCCTGGCTATTCCAGCTGAACTTGCCCGCCAGTTCTTTGGCATTGACCTCGCCATTCCAGCTATCGCCGCTACTACTGGCTTTGAGACGGAATTCGCTCAGCTGCTTGCCCCAGCCGCCAAAGTGGTCAAACGCGACGTCGATGGCGGTAATGGGCGGGGCACCTGTGTTACTGGCGTCATCCTTGGGTTGCAGCGCCAACCAGTCTTGCAGATTGATCTCGGGCCAGCCGCCCACCAGCGCCAGGCCGCTACGACCGGCTGCGGA
>BBFD01000085.1 GCA_001313065.1 Silvimonas sp. JCM 19000 | reverse complement strand
CTGACCGCGTTGGCCACGACCGGCACCACGCTGCGCGCTTGCTGATCGCCACGGCCTTGACCACGGCCCTGGCCCTGTTGCTGGCGACCACGGCGCCTTGTTCAATCGGCTCCGCTTGGCATTCGGATCCGGCTCGAAGCCCGGCACAATTTCGCGCGTCAGGCTGCGTTTGGTCAGCTTTTCGATATCCGACAACAGTCGCATTTCGTCTATGCATACCAGCGACAGCGCTTCGCCTTCGGCACCGGCACGGCCGGTACGGCCGATACGGTGAACGTAGTCTTCAGCACCATGGGCAGCTCAAAGTTGATCACGTGCGGCAGTTCTTCGATGTCGATGCCACGGGCGGCGATGTCGGTTGCCACCAGCACTTGCAGCGTGCCGGATTTGAACTCGCTCAGCGCACGGGTACGGGCCGACTGGCTCTTGTTACCGTGGATGGCAAGAGCGGGAATTTCTTCTTTGCTGAGTTGTTCCGCTAGCCGGTTGGCACCGTGTTTGGTGCGCGTGAATACCAGCACCTGGAACCAGTTGTTCTGCTTGATCAGATGCGCCAGCAACTGGCGTTTCTTTTCGCGATCAACCAGCACCACTTTTTTTTGCGTAATGGCTTCAACCGTCGCATTGCGACGTGCCACTTCGATCAGCACGGGCTGGTTCAGCAGGGTGTCGGCCAGTTGCTTGATTTCGTCCGAATAAGTGCCGAGAACAACAGGTTCTGGCGTTTTTTTTCGGCAGCAGGGCCAGCACTTTTTTTTAATGTCGTGGATAAAGCCCATGTCCAGCATGCGGTCGGCTTCATCCAGTACCAGGATTTCTACCGTCGACAGATCGACCGTGCCTTGCTGGGCGTGGTCGAGCAAGCGGCCGGGCGTGGCAACCAGAATATCCACGCGGCCCTTGAGCGCCTTGATCTGTGGATTGATGCTCACACCGCCAAAAAATGCAGTGCGATTTGTGTTCGGTGTATTTGCCGTAATCGCGCACGCTTTCTTCAACTTGCGCGGCGAGTTCACGGGTGGGGGTCAGCACCAGCGCACGGATCGGGGCTTTTTTTTCGCCGCGTTTGACCGTAATCGGATTGGCGCTAAGTAATTGCAGAATGGGCAGGGTAAAGCCGGCGGTTTTGCCGGTGCCGGTTTGCGCACCGGCCATGATGTCGTCTCCGGCAAGAACGGCCGGGATCGCTTGGGCTTGAATGGGGGTCGGTTCGGTGTAACCCAGTTCGGTTACGGCGCGAACGAGTTCATCCGCGAGTCCTAAAGCGGAAAAGGTCATGCAAATAACTCCAGAGCGTGTATCGGCCCACGCCGCGTGCGCGGCCCAGTCCAGAGCGGATACAGAGAATTGTCAGGTGAGAACGGCGACGACTGGTACGCTCAGCGTGGTTCGGTTTATTTGGCTTTAAGGCAACTGCCGGCGTCGACAGTTTGCGCTATCAGAAAACCTGCATGCTGGTTGCACACCCGGTATTGGCTGCCTGAGGGGTACGGCGCCAGTTTGCGACCACGCCGGGCACATTATACGCATGCCATCCCCCCCGTCGAGTGTTTTGCCGGAAACACCTGTCAGCGCGATGACATCACGCGCCGTTTTCAGGCAACCGGGTGGCGACAACGCATTGATAAACGCCGCCAAAAAAAGGTGCGTTTGTGCCAGTGGAATAACTGCGGCGCGTGGGCGTAGCTGTAGATTTCGCGCTGCCACAAGGCATAGGCAAACGGCTCCAGCCATGCATTGACGCCGCGTAGCAACCAACCAACCGGATGCCACCATGCCGGTTTGTGGTAATCGACAAACACCGCCTCAGCGCCTGGCGCCAGTTGCTCCAGCATACGATTGACCACGGCGGATTTTTTTGTCTTCCGGCACTTCGTGCAGCAAAAAAAGAAACTGCAGATCAGATCGTACTGGCCCACGCCAGCAAACTGCGCTGCGTCGTATTGCCACACTTTGGCCCAAGGCATGCCTTCAAGCTTGGCGCGCGCATGGCGTACCTGCGCGGGCGTCACGTCGGTCAGGTGGAACGCGCCCGTCGCCTCAACCCGGCGCGCCGCCCGCTGTACCAGATCACCGTACACATGCGCCACTTGCCACACCCGCGCGCAGGGGCGGATACGCTCCAGATAGGCGCGCATCAGCGTTGGTCTTGCGCAAACAACAAGGTGCGCACCACCAGATTGCGGTCCAGCCAACGCACATTGCGAGAATTGACATAGGCCCAGTCATACACTTCGAGCATGTAATCGGGCACGCCATGATGATCGGGTTCAAGGTCGGGCCGTGGCGTGGTGGGCAGCGTGTCGACAAGCGTTTCTGGTCGCGGAGGTGTAGTCATGATGGGGCATAGCCTCTACAAAGAAAGACCACAGCATGGCAGTTTGCGAATGGTCTGATATTGCGCTGCACCAAATTCTGATCACAAAAAACACTTGTGCGTGCGCGCGGCGGCTCCATCTGCCAGGATGACGCGACCGATCGGTCTAAACCGGCGGCGCCAGGTTGTGCTTATCAACTGATTGCGGAGTACCTGCCCGATGTCTCATCTGTTTGCCCCATTTCAATTACGCGGCGTGACCTTTCCAAACCGCGTGGTCATCTCGCCCATGTGCGAATACTCGGCCGTCGACGGTGTCGCCACCGACTGGCATCTGGTCCACCTTGGCAGCCGTGCCGTCGGCGGTGCTGGCCTGGTGATCCTGGAAGCGACCGCAGTCAGCCCGGAAGCACGCATCAGTCCCGCTGATCTGGGGCTGTGGAACGATACCCAGACCGCCGCGCTCAAGCGCATCGTTGATTTTATGCATCAGCAAGGTAGCGCGGCCGGGGTGCAACTGGCACATGCCGGCCGCAAAGCCAGCACTTACGCCCCGTGGGCCGGCAATGGCGCGGTCAGCAAAGCACAGGGCGGTTGGGATGTGGTGGCGCCGTCGGCGGTACCGTTCTCGCCAGAATATCCGCAGCCGCAGGCACTGGATCAGGCGGGTATCGATAAAGTGGTGGCAGATTTCGTCGCCGCCACGCAACGTGCGCTGGCCGCCGGTTTTGACGTGATCGAAATCCACGCCGCCCATGGTTATCTGCTGCATCAATTCCTGTCGCCGCTTTCCAATCAGCGTACTGACCAATACGGCGGCAGCCTGGAGAACCGGGCGCGCTTGTTGCTGGCGGTGACCAAAGCCGCGCGCGCTGCATGGCCCGCTGAATTGCCTTTGTTTGTACGTTTATCGGCCACCGATTGGGAAGAGGGTGGCTGGACCGTGGATGAGACCGTCACCGTATCGCGCTGGCTGAAAGAAGCCGGTGCCGACCTGATTGATGTGTCGAGCGGTGGCTCGGTGCCAGCGCCCAGAATTCCGGTTGGCGCGGGCTACCAGGTGCCGTTTGCCGAACGCGTGCGCAAAGAAGTTGAGGTACCTACCGGCGCCGTCGGCATGATTACCGATCCGATGCAAGCCGATCAGCTTGTGCGCAATGGCCAGGCTGATCTGGTGTTGATTGCGCGGGAATCGCTGCGCGATCCGTACTGGCCGCTGCACGCGGCCACCGCGCTGCACCAGACGCCGCACTGGCCGGAGCAATATCTGCGCGCGGCGCCCAAAGGCGCAGTGGCACGCAAACCGTTGGGAGCCGACGCATGAAGCTGGCATTTATTGGATTGGGGCAAATGGGCGCGGGCATCGCGGCCAATCTGCTCAAGGCTGGCCACGATGTGACGGTGCACAACCGCAGCGCCGCCAAGGCCGAGGCCTTGTTGCAGCAGGGCGCGCACTGGGCCGCCACCCCGCGTGAAGCGGCGATCGGGCCGAAGCGGTGTTTACCATGGTGGCCGACGATGCTGCGCTTTTTGGGTGTAACCCAGGGTGAGCAGGGCTTGCTGGCAGGTTTAGCGGCCGGCGCCGTGCATGTGTCGATGAGCACGGTCAGCTCGGCCTTGGTGGAGCAGTTGGCGCTCAGCACGAAGCCGCAGGGGTCACGCTGGTGGCGGCGCCGGTATTTGGTCGCCCCGATGTGGCCGCGGCCGGCAAGCTCACTGTGGTTGCCGCAGGTGCGGCCGCCGCCATCGAAAAAAAAGTGCGTCCGGCGCTGGAAGCCGTAGGCCAGAAACTGTTCGAGATAGGCACGCAGCCGCAACAAGCGGCCTTGATCAAACTGATCGGCAACTTCTTGATCAGTGCCGTGATCGAGGGGCTGGGCGAGGGCGCTGCCCTGGCCCGCAAAGCCGGGGTGGAGCCCGCCACGCTGATCGAGGTGCTGACCAGCACTTTGTTCAACGCGCCGGTTTATCACACCTACGGCAATCTGATTGCGCAAGGCCAATATCATCCGGCCGCGTTTGCTTTGCCGCTCGGTGCCAAAGACAACCGGCTGGTGCTGCAAGCGGCCGAGGCGCTCAATGTGCCGCTGCCGTTTGCCAGTGTGGTGCGCGACAAGTTTGTGCAGGCGCAGGCCCTGGGTCTGGGCGATGCCGATTGGTCGGCTATCGCCAGCGTCGCGGCGACCAACGCCGGTCTGTGAGCGCAGCGTGGTAATGCCAAAAAAAAGGGCGGCCTGGGCCGCCCTTTTTTACCGCAGTACCTGCCGCGCCCACTCAGGCATTGATGCGGTTGCGGCCCGCGCGTTTAGCGGCATACAAGGCCATGTCCGCGCGTGCCAGCAAAGCCTGATGCGGCTCATCGCTGCGCAGCGCGGCCGCGCCTATGCTGACCGTAACGTGCAATTCTGCCTCGATGGCGCGCCAGTCATAAGCCGCCACCGCATGGCGCACACGTTCTGCACATGGCTGGCCGCCTCCAGCGAGGCACCGGGCAGTAGCAGGGTAAATTCTTCGCCGCCATAGCGCGCCACGAATTCGTTGTTGCGACAAGTCTGGCCGATCAGCTTGACCACCTGCTGCAAGACCTTGTCGCCCACCAGATGGGTAAAGCGATCGTTGATTTCCTTGAAGTGATCCAGATCGATCATCAACACGGACATCGCCTGTTGTGAACCGCGGGCTTCGGCATGCAAGGTTTGCAGGCGCTCTTCCAGCGCCCGCCGGTTCCATGCGCCGGTCAAGGGGTCAGTCTGCGCCGCGCTCGACAGGTTCTGGATGGTCTGTTCATGCGTCTGCACCCGTGCCATCAAATGATGGTTTTCGTGGCGCGCCTGCTCCAGCTCCATACGTTGTTCCAGCTTGTGCAAACGCCGTTGCGTCGCGCGTTGCAGGCGCTGCTCACGCGCGCGTTGTTGCAGCGTGATCTGGCATTGATGCAAAGCACGGTGATGCAACAACGCCAGCTCATGTTGCGCGCCGTCTTTATACAACTGGTACAGCAAGCGATGTGCTTGCAGCGTCTGCCATGAGGCATTCACGGCGGTGGCAAATTCGAGTGCTTCATGCAGCGATTGAATGGCGTCCTCGGGATCGCCGTTGCGCGTTAGATAAGTGCCATGCGACAGCAAGGCCAATGCGCGCGCCCATCGGAACAAGGGGCCTGCATCACGCGACAAGGCCAGCGCCTGGCTGATCCAGCGCTGCGCTTCTTCGGCATGGCCGGCAGCGGCATGGGCCTCGGCGTAATACACCGCCAGTTCCACATGCCAGGCTTCATAGCCCTGCACTTCGGGCAGCGCATCGTGGGCAATCTTGAGCGCGACAAAGGCGCTGGGGATCTGGCCGAGGCGCAGGTAATCGGTGGCCAGGCACAGATAGATTGCGCTGTAGATGGTCGGGTCGTAAAACGCCAGGCCGTAGCCAGCCGAGCGCAAATGATGCGACTTGGCTTGCTCGTAATCTTCCAGCGCGTAATAGATCTTGCCAACGCCTAGATGGCCGCACACGCACATCGCGGTGTCTTGCGCTTCCATCGCATATTCGAGGCACTCCACCCAATGGCGCATCGCCATGTCAAAGCGGCCGTGCATCAGCGCCAGGTCGGCTGCGCGGTCGAGAGCCATCGGCAAGTCCGCATCCAGGCGCTGGCGGCGCGCCAGGTCGATGGCTTTTTCCAGCAAGCCAGCGGCAGCGTCCTCACCTTCCCAACTCAGTGCCAGCGCGTGGTACAGCTGCGCCCGGCTCAGCGTTTTGCGGGCGCGCAATACGCTGGCTTCTTCCGCGATATCGAGTGCGGCGCGGCGTGCTTCGTCGGGCGCCGATTTCAGAAACAAACGCACGCGATCGAGTTCGGCGTCGAGCAGGGTGATGGGTTCGAGGCTCATGGCAACAAGTCCATTGCATCAAACGTGGTCCGCGGCAAATGTGCGAGCGGCGGTGCCTTGAGCACGCTGCGGAACGCGGTGCGGTGATCGTGCACGCGACAGGCACGCAGCACAATGCGCGGCTGCGGCTCGGTCTGCATGGTGGCAATCAGCGCTTCGAGCGCTTGCAACAAGGGCTTGACCACGCCATCGAGTTGCTCGCCGGGCACGATCAGCACAAAGCTGGCGGTTGAATAACGCGCGGCAAACCAGGCGTGGCGCAGCGTAAATGTGGCGAGCGCGCGGCCGAGATCAGCCAGCATCTGGTCGCCGGTGGCAAAGGAATAACGCTCGCTGATGGCGTTGAGGTTTTCCAGTCGCACATTCAGCAGGGTGACCGTCTGGCCATCGAGGCGCCCCAGTTCTTGCTCCAGCCCGCCGCGATCAATCAGTGCCAACTCGCTGCGCAGGGTCTGGCGCGCCTGGGTGGCCAGCCGTTGTGCGTTGGAGGCGTGGCGCTCCAGCAAACGGTCGGTCTCTTTGCGTGCCTGTATCACTTCAAGCCGCAATTCCAGCTGCGCCAGGCGCCGGTGCGAAGGGCGGCTGCCCGGGTCATCAAGGCTGGACAGGTAGCGCAAGCGCACATCGTGATAGGCCTCGTGCGCGGCCAGTGCCTCGGCAAAATGCCCGCGCGCTTCTTCTGCGGCGCACAAAGACAGATACAGGGATTGCAGCAAATAGCCGGTATCGAAGGCATGGGCCGCGGCAATGGCCTGATGCAGGCAGACCACGGCCTCGTCAAACTGGCGGGCGTGCCGGTGCAGACGGGCCAGCTCGTTCAGACATTGCACTTCGACCCAGGCGCGCCGCCATTGGCCATGCGCAGCGCTTCATGCAGCTCGCGCGTGGCGCGGGCGGTGTTGCCGTTTTGCGCTTCGATCAGACCGTTGTAATAGTGAATTTCGGCCAGCCAGGTCGGATTGGCTTCAGCCGAAACCAGGTCTTGTGCCGCATGCAGCAGCGGCTGCGCCTGGCGGATCAGACGTTGCCGGGTGTAATCGCCTGCCAGCGCGATCGCGCATTGCGCGATGATGCGCGGCTGCCCGCTTTGGCAAGCAAAATCATAGGCTTGGCGCCGCAATGCCATGGCGCGCTGCGGCTCTTCGATAATCTGGTAGTAGTTGCCGATGCCCAGATAGGCAAGGGCGGATAGATGCGGTTGGCGGCTGAGCATGCTGAGCTCCAGCGTCGCCATCCAGGTGTCCAGCGCTACGCCATAACGGCCTTGGGCGCGTTGGCATTCCGCCAGCACCCAGAGCACGCGCGCGCGCAGATCGGGCAGACGGTCACACAATTTAAGCCCACGCCGCGCTGCCGTCGCGCCTTGGCGAAAATGCATCAACGCCCATCGCGCGCGGGCTTCCACTTCCCAGCTTTCTGCCAGCGTTTCCAGCGCCGTTGGCGCGCAGGCGCGCCTTGCCTGGCGGGCCAGTTTAAGGGCCAGCCCGGCATCCGAATCCACCTTGGAGCAGGCAGTTTCGAGCAACGCGGAGGCGTTTACGGTTTTCACGGCGGCAGACGTGCTTGTGGTTGTGGGATCGACGGGTCAGTCTATATTAGAAAATTCTTTCTTGCTCATGTAGACAGTCCGTTTGTCGTTTTCCTGCCATATCCTGCCGTTTTCGTAAGTTTGAAGGTGCGCAAAAGATAAGAGTTGCGCTGGCCATGCACAAAAAATCGCTCAGCAAGGGGCTGTGTAAGCGTAAACGTAAGCTGGGGCGCCACGCAGTTTCAAACCGTGGCGACCGCCCGCGTGAACGCCGGATGGCACGGCAGGCGCGTGCGATCCCTGTATACTGCCGCCTTTATGTAACACCCTGAGCAGGAGGCGCCATGCCTATCAATCATTACGATCTGCAGCGTCTGGCCGCAATCAAGATCAAGGAAGACATCCGCAAAAAAGGGTTCGCCGGACCGTTTTGGCAAAGATTCTTCGGGCAACCAGGATCGCCCCAAAGGCAAATCACTGGTCGAACGCCTGATCCAGAAAAAAAGATCGAAGCCGGCGATAACGACAAGTAAGCGCCGTCGCAGCAATAAAAAAAACCGCCATCCGGTTGCCCGGTGGCGGTTTTTTGTTTGGGCGCTACGCTGGCGATTAGCTGGCGTCGGCCACGCAATCAACAAAGTAGGTGGTGGTATTGCCTTCCTTGACGGCGACCAGACCGTGGATATAGTCTCGAAGCCGGGGAAGTTATTGTTGAATTCGCGAGCGAACTTCAGGTATTGCACGATGGTGTGATTAAACACCTCGCCCGGAATCAGCAAGGGAATGCCCGGCGGATACGGTGTCAGCATCACGGCGGTGATACGGCCTTCCAGTTCGTCCAGCGGCACGCGTTCGATTTCGCGATGCGCCATCTTGGCAAACGCTTGGCCGGTTTCAGTGCCGGCACCAGGTCGGACAGATACATCTCGGTGGTCAGGCGCGCCACATCGCGAGCCTTGTAGATACCGTGGATTTGCTGGCACAGATCGCGCAGGCCGATGCGTTCGTACTGCGGAAACTGCTGCACGAATTCCGGCAGGATGCGCCACAGCGGCGCGTTCTTGTCGTAATCGTCCTTGAACTGTTGCAGCGCGGTCAGCAGCGTGTTCCAGCGGCCTTTGGTAATGCCGATGGTGAACAGGATAAAGAACGAATACAGGCCGGTTTTCTCGATCACCACGCCATGCTCGGCCAGATATTTGGACACGATTGAAGCGGGGATGCCGGTCTCGGCAAAGTCGCCGGCCATGTTCAGGCCCGGGGTGATGATGGTGGCCTTGATCGGGTCCAGCATGTTGAAGCCTTCGGCCACATCGCCGAAACCATGCCATTCTTCACCCGCCTTCAGCATCCATGCATCACGGTGGTCGAGGCCTTCATCGGTCAGATCAGCCGGGCCCCACACTTTGAACCACCACGAATCACCGTACTCTTCGTCCACCTTGCGCATGGCGCGGCGGAAGTCGAGTGCTTCGGACAACGATTCTTCCACCAGCGCGGTGCCGCCTGGTGCTTCCATCATCGCGGCCGCCACATCGCAGCTGGCGATAATCGCGTACTGCGGGCTGGTGGAGGTATGCATCAGATAGGCTTCGTTGAAGATGTCGCGGTCGAGTTGGTTCTCTTGCGCATCCTGCACCAGAATCTGCGACGCCTGGCTCAAGCCCGCCAGCAGTTTGTGCGTGGATTGGGTGGAGAAAATCATCGACTCTTTGCAACGCGGACGGCCTTCGCCAATGGCGTGGTAATCGCCATAGAAATCATGGAAGGCGGCGTGCGGCAGCCATGCTTCGTCAAAGTGCAGCGTCTCGATCTTGCCATCCAGCAAGCCCTTGATCTCTTCGACGTTGTACATGATGCCGTCGTAGGTGGACTGCGTAATGGTCAGCACGCGCGGTTTGACGTCCGGGTCGGCTTCGAGCTTTTCGCGGCAGAACGGGTTGGCCAGCATTTTGCGGCGGATGTTTTCCGGCTCGAATTCGCTGCGCGGAATCGGGCCATGATGCCGTAGTGGTTGCGCGTGGGCATCAGGAACACCGGCACCGCGCCGGTCATCATGATGGCGTGCAGGATGGACTTGTGGCAGTTGCGGTCGACCACCACGATATCGCCGGGCGCCACGGTGCTGTTCCACACAATCTTGTTGGATGTGGAGGTGCCGTTGGTAACAAAGAACAAATGGTCGGCATTAAAAAATGCGCGCGGCATTGCGTTCTGATGCAGCCACCGGGCCGGTGTGATCCAGCAACTGGCCCAGCTCGTCAACGGCGTTACACACGTCGGCGCGCAGCATGTTTTCGCCAAAGACTGGTGGAACATCTGACCCACCGGCGACTTCAGAAACGCGACGCCACCAGAGTGACCCGGGCAGTGCCAGCTGTACGAACCGTCTTGAGCGTAATGCGTGAGCGCGCGGAAGAACGGCGGGGCCAGCGTATCCAGATAGGAACGCGCTTCGCGGATAATGTGACGCGCCACAAATTCGGGCGTGTCTTCGTGCATATGAATAAACCCGTGCAGTTCGCGCAGCACATCGTTGGGGATGTGGCGGGCGGTGCGGGTTTCGCCATACAGATAGATCGGGATGTCCGGATTGCGACGGCGAATTTCTTCCACAAAATGGCGCAGACTGGTCAGCGCATGTTGCGTTTCTTCGGCACTGCCGCCACCGAATTCCTCATCATCAATCGACAGGATAAAACCGGCCGCGCGGCTTTGTTGCTGCGCGAATGAAGTCAGATCGCCATAGCTGGTATAGCCGATGACATCCATGCCCTCGGCCTCGATGGCTGCGGCAAGTTCACGAATACCTGATCCGCTGGTGTTTTCCGAGCGGAAATCTTCATCGATGATAACGAGGGGAAAATAAAAAAAACGCATGCCAATGTCCTTCTGTAAAAAAACATTAGCGCTTCGGGCACGAGGCTTATAGGCGCAACTAAAAAAAATGGGCGCTAGGGCCGTGTGCCTGGGGTGCAGGCACAAGACCCATCCTCCGCATGGCGGTGGACGGCGGCTGCGGGCTCTGACCTGGCAGGCGTTAAAACGTTGCAGGGCAAGGCTTGCCGCCGGTTCTATACCGGTCTGGGACGTCCGTGAAAGGCGCGTATATTAACCGGTTTTGCCGCGTTGAAAATGGCGAATTGATGAAATGCGCATCACGTGCCGCCCCTGCGGCTGATGTCGGCGCTTTTCTCGCAATTAGCAGCTTTTTGAGAGTGGATTCGCAGACGTTGGCGTCTGCCGCTGGGATCAGCCCAGGCGTTGGTGTGCAGCCCGATGCAGCCTGTCGTGCACGGCCAGCCAGGCCGGGTTGGCCGGGGGCAATTGCAGATAAATAGCGTGATAATTGCCACGATCAAGTTGACGGAGCGTGTCGTAGATCTGGCGCGCATATTCGGTGGGCTCGGCCGCCAGCGCCACCTGGTCAAGACCACAGACGGGGGCAGCTGGGCCACAGCTGATCAGCGCAACCCGTTCACCGCGTTCAAAGGCCAGATAGGCCTGATCATTGACCGTTGCGCTGCGCCCGTAATCAATGGTGTGCGCGGGGAATAATGGGAATCGAGCAGGCCCGAGACGCGTACCTTGGCGGTGTCGGCCTTCTGATGATGTTGCAAGCGCAATCCCAGTACGTCTTCAATCGCCTCTCGACTTACGCCACCCGGCCGCAGCAAGGTCGGCGCGCCTGCCGCCAGGCCAACGATGGTGGATTCAACGCCAACATCGCAGGCGCCGCCATCCAGCACAATCGGCAAGGCGTCAGCAAATTCGTCATGGACGTGCTGCGCCGTGGTCGGGCTGACGTGGCCAAAGCGATTGGCCGACGGCGCCGCCAGACCGCCTCCAAACTGCTGCAACAAGGCCTGCGCCACCGGGTGCGATGGTGCGCGTAAACCGACCGTATCCTGTCCGCCCGTCACTGCGTCCGGCACATGCGGCTGGCGTGGCAAAATCAGCGTGAGCGGGCCCGGCCAGAAAGCCTCGGCCAGTTGCCACGCGGCATCGGGAATGTTTTGCGCCCATTGCTGCAATTGCTGCGCCCCGGCGATGTGAACGATGACCGGGTGATCAGCGGGGCGGCCTTTAAGCGCAAAAAAATCGCGCGGACCGCAGCCGAGTTATCTGCATCTGCGGCCAGGCCATAGACGGTTTCTGTAGGCAAGCCGATAAGGCGGCCATCGCGTAATGCATGGATAGCGAGATCGAGACTGGCAGCGGAAACAGGTAAGACAGGCATGGCGCAAACTTCAATTCAGGGGTGGGGGCAGGGCATGATTATACCGGCAATCCAGTCCACCCCGGCGCGCGCATGCAGCCAGCTGCCGGCGGATGGACGCACAACGCCCGCCGCTGCGAGGCATAGGCGGGCCGTTGGGTCTGCTGGCAAGGCGCTTAGAAGCGCTCAGGCATCTTTTGCAGCAGGATGATGCGTTTGTTTTCCAGGCGCACATAGCCGCCGAAAACCAGCTCTTTAAGAATGCGCGCAATCATTTCGCGCGAGGAACCGACGCGATCGGCAATCGCCTGTTGCGTCAGCGGTTCGGTGATCATCACCACGCCGCCTTCCTGTTCTTCTTGCGGCAAACCTTCAAACAGCGCCCGGACGCGGCCGTAAACATCCAGCAGCGCCAGGTTTTTTTTCATGGTGGCAGACAGATTGCGCACCATGCGGGCCAGATTGAGGATGAGCTTGTCTTTAAGCTGGGGATACGCATCCATGGCGGTGCGGAAATCCTGCTTGGTAAACATCAGGAAGGTGGAGTCTTCTTCGACCTGCGCCGACCAACTGCGCGGTGAGTCGTCGATCATCGACACCTCGCCGAACACATCGCCGGGCTCGCCAATCAAAAAAAAGACGAATTCTTTGCCCTGGTTGTCGCTGGTAAATGAGCGTGTACGGCCTTCGACCAGTAAGTACATCGCTTCGCCCGGGTCGCTTCGCGGAACAGGAAAGTGCCCTTGGGCAGGTGGCGCTTGACCGCAGCCTGCAGGACGACTTCCAGATCCTCTTCCGAGAAATCCTCGAAGGCGGGTATGTTGCTCAAGAAATTCTTCAAGGTTGTATCCATTTATCTAACGTCTCCTGGAACTCAACCGTCGTGTGCTTTCGCAGCGGCTGAGGCTGCTGATGCATTACTCTTCGGTGTCTCGGTGGCATCGTCATGCGCGTCGCCTGGACCGCAGTTATCAGGAGGCGGAGGCACGATCTCCATTTTTTTTGGAAATCATGTACTCGTTCATTTCTCGCCAGCCGCCAAAAAAATATCTGCTTTGGCGACCCGCCCGTTGCGCTTGTAACAATCCTCCAGACCGCGTCCGCTCTCGCGGCACGCTGCGCCGATCGCCTTGCCATTAGCTTGCTGTTTGTTGAGCAGCGTATTGACCTGATCACACCCGGTCATGCCCAACGCCGCCAACGCCATGGTCAGGCTCATCAGTACACATCGCGACATCATTCAACCTCGGTTATCCTGGTTTACGTTATATCGGGTTGAACCGTACCTACTTTAGAACGCTTTTGCCATCACCGCGAGCGCCGCGCACTGCTGTTTAAAACAAAAGGCGCCGCAGCGCCCCTTGCTTATACGGGTTGCTCGATGCCAGCCAGTAACCAGCGCGCGCCCGGCGCGGGTTGCTTGGTGAAATGCCAGACTTCTTCAAACGGAATGGCCGGGGCGTTAACGCGTTCGCTGACCAGACCTTTGAACCGCACGCTGGCAACAACCTGGCCGGGCTGTTCAGCCACGTCCAGCAAATCAATATCCAGCGACGGAAAGTCGGCGATATCGCGATTGGCGTCGATTTCGTCATGCAGCGCTGTGAAAAGTTCCGGTGTGAGGTATTTCCGTAGCTCTTCGAGCTGATCCGGACTATTCAGCGCCTGCAAATGCTGGAAGCTGGCTTTGGCGTGGCGCAAAAACGCGGCCGTATCGGTGCCTTCCGGCAGTTTTTTTGCGGCGCTTGCTGGCCATTACTCATGGCATTTTCGCCAATGCGATAAACCTTCTGGCCTTGGGTATTCAGTTTGGTCGGGTCATTCCAGCCCGGTACCGGTCGGGTTTCCGGGTAGGCATTCACAATGGGCCGCTCACGGCGGCGCAAGAACATAAAGCCGGCGAACGTCAACAGACCCAACAACAGCAGCCAGCCCCAAGGCACGCCACCGCTCGATTCAGCCGCACCGGATGCATGATTGTTGCCGCTGCGTGCCAGCGCATACCCGGCGGCGCGCCACCGCGGCAC